>VYGS01000005.1 GCA_009841725.1 Gammaproteobacteria bacterium | reverse complement strand
GTAGGTGATGAATGACCCGGCCGCGATCAGGATGACCGAGACCGGTTTCTCCATGATTCGCACGGGCAGCGCGTGAGCCGTCACGGCTCCGATGTATGCCCCGACTCCGAGCAGAGCGGCCAGTGCCACGCCCAGTTCGAAATCAATCTGTCCGTGAGCCAGATTTCCGGCGGTGGCCATCACGGCTATCGGAATCTGGATGACCTGTGACAGGCCGATCGCAGTGAACACCGGCACCTGCCGCCAGACAAGCAGGGGGATCAGGAGCAGGGGTCCGCCTGTTCCGGTCAAGGCGGAACCGGCACCGCAGACCAGGCCGATCGCGATCAGAGTGCCGGCTCGGGGAGGCGGGAATCCGCTTTCGGAACATGATGACCGGGAAGCGAGCGCATGGATTCCGGATGACAGGACAAACAGTCCCACAATCACCGAGAGGAGATCGACCGAAATCCGTGAAAGCAGCCAGGCGCCCAGATAGGCCCCTGGAATCGCACCGGCGCAGACCGACAGGGCCAGATTTCCGGACAGGGTTCCCCGGCGCATGTAGACCCATGTTCCGACAAGACCGGTGGCCACATAGCCCATCATGCAGGCCGGGATCGCCTGATGCAACGACATGCCGCCCCAAAGATGCAGCACGGGCACGAGCAGTACGCCACCAATGCCCGCGCTGCCGATCAGTGCGCCCACGAACAGGATCGGAACCGACAGCGCGGTCGTGATTATCGTCATGGGGTCAGCCGGCCTTCCCGCCCGGCCTGTCGATTTGTGCGCATGCGGGGGGAAGTCTCATCTCGCGAGCGACGGTTCGCAGTCATGCGTCACGGACTCCGGTCGTGCCGTCGGGGTGCGGGCCAGGTCCAAAAGCCGATGGGGCTAGAGCAACTGGTGAATGTATTTTTCCCGGGCAAGACGCCAAAGTACGACGATAAAGGCCGTCAGCGGAATGGCGAGGATCATGCCGAGGAAGCTGTTCAGCGCAACGCCCCAGAAAAAGATGCCGACGATGATCGTCAAGGGGTTCAATCCGGTTGCACTGCCCATGATCCGGGGTGTCAGCACGTAGCTTTCAACGAATTGCACGATCACGAACACTCCCAGGGTCAGGCTCGCCATGACCGCCCCTCCATCGACCTGAAACCAGGCTGTGGGCAGGCAGATTGCCAATCCCAGAATGGTTCCGAGAAACGGGATGATATTCAGGATGCCGAGCATCAGGCCCAGAATGATTCCGTACTCCAGCCCGATTATCGAGAAGCCGATGGCCAGAAGCAGCCCCTGGATCAGGGCGATCAGGATCTGTCCCCTGAAGAAGACCACGATCAGGCTGAAGAACTCCCGGATCAGGTAAATCGCGTCGGCGGCGGTTGCCGGTTTCAGAAACGGCAGATGCCCGGGTTCCAGCGAGGTGGGGCGAATCTTGTCCATAAGAAGAAAAAACGCGAGATAGACGGGGGTGACGATCCAGCCAAGCAGGGAGACGGCCGTTGAAGCGATACTCGAGCCGGCGGACAGGAGACCGACAAACAGATGGTTGCCAAATGCCAGCAACGGAGCGGCGAGATCGTCCCTCATTCCGGAAATCTGTTCCTTGAGCTTGTCGAATCCGATCAGGCGGTCAAGTTTGGGAAGCTGTTCGCGAAACCAGTTGACCGCGGCGTCGAGCATGCCCGGCAACTGCTCCAGAATGCCGGTCACCTGGCCGACGATGAGCGTGCCGAAAAAGACCGAAACGGCGATCACGGGAAGAGTCAGCGACAGAAATATCGCCAGCAGCGCAAGCGGTGTCGGCATCCTTGATTCCAATACCTTGTACCAGGGTTCAAGGATCATTGCCGTGACGGCTGCCACAGCCAGGGGAAGAAATACCGATTCAAAGGTCTGGAAGAATCGCGCCAGATAATAGAGCAAAAGCACCGTTCCGGCGATGACGAGCCCCGCTGCGAGCATCGTGACCCCGGCGGCAATGATTCTTTTCTGGATGTCGGAGAGCTCGATATTCATCAATCAGGGCGGCCGGCCGGAATGATGTTGCGTGATCGATTGGGCCGGTCGGAGCACCAATCATGCACGGTTCGCACGATGGAATCAAGGAAGCCGGATGTCCGGGTAGCGATCTTGACAATCATATGTATCATGATTGACTAATATGGTACATGTGTACTATATTTTGCCTGTCGACAGGCTTGCCTGATCTTTGCCCACTGTGTTTGTCGAGGTGCATTCACATGAATCCGATTTCTCCTCCCGAGCCGGTCCAGGGCCTCCCTGCCCGATACTTCACGGATGAGCATGTCCATGACCGAATCAAGCGAAGCGTGTTTTTCAGGACATGGCAGTTTGCCTGTCACGAAAGCCGGATTCCAAAGAAGGGCGACTACTTCACGCTCAGCCTGTTCGATCAGGACGTCTACATTGTCCGGGACGCCGAGGCGGACTTGCGGGCCTTCTACAATGTCTGCCAGCACCGCGGTCACCGGCTTCTGGAGGGCCAGGGCAACAAGAAGAGGATATCCTGTCCCTACCATTCCTGGACCTACGATCTCTCGGGGAGGCTGATCGGCGCTCCCAATTCAAGATCCGTTCCCGGATTTGACGCTTCGGACATCTGTGTTCCGTCGATACGCCTCGAAAACTTTCTGGGTTTCATTTTCATCAACCTGGACGAACGGTGCGCGAGCATGGATGAATGCTACCCGGGCGTCAGAGAGGAGATTCTGGGATTGTGCCCCGATATCGAGTCGCGAAGATTCGCCCATGAACACAATGCGAATGAAGGCTGCAACTGGCTGACGGCGGTGGAGAACTACAACGAGTGCTACCATTGCAAGGTGGCTCACGCAGAATTTGCCAAGGGCATCATTGATCCCGATTCCTACAACATCGTCCCATTCGGAGAGGGGCGTGTACTTCGACACAGTTCCCTGGCAACCCGGAGCAGCGAGGCCTGGTACGACATGCAAGGTTCGAATTACGGCAGCTTCTACCTGTGGCCGGCGAGTTCGATCCAGCTTTATCCGGGAGGCGTGGTCAATACGTATCACTGGAGACCCCTGTCGGTCGACGACGTCCGGGTCTTCAGGGGATGGTATTCCGAAGACGGCAAGGTTGACGAGACGTTGCAACGGGTGATCGACCTGGATCGGGAAACGACGTTTTCCGAAGATCTGGAACTGGTCCGGAATGTCCAGCGCGGACTGCGCTCCATGGGCTATCGCCCCGGTCCCCTCGTGGTGGATCCCAATGGAGGTATCGACAGCGAACTGTCGATCGCAGCGCTGCACCAGTGGCTGCGCGAATCAATCGACCGGGAATGAGCCCGGACCACACATGAGCTTGAGAGCGATGAATCAACAAATCCAGAACATGCCGCGGTTCTCGCGGGAGAAATCAGACAGCCTGTTCGAGATTGCCGAGCAGGCCCTCCCGGGAGCGGGGCTGGGAAGCTATTCCCTGGCCCGGGACATCCGGCTGATCTACAGTCATGGGCAAGGCTCGCGCATGTGGGATGTCGACGGCCGGGAATACATTGATTATGTCGCCGGTGCCGGGGCCCTGATCCTGGGCCATTGCCATCCTGCGGTGGTCCGGGCGTCGAAAGCCCAGATCGAGCGTGGAGGGCACATGTTCGGCTCATTGAATGACGTCGCGGTCACCTTGGCGGAGAGGCTGGTCCGGGGCATTCCCTGTGCCGAGAAACTCCTTTTTGCCACGACCGGTTCCGAAGCGACGGCCTATGCCATGCGGCTCGCGCGCGCTTTCACGGGGCGGGACCGGATTCTGAAGTTCGAAGGGGCCTATCACGGCAATCACGACTATGCGATCGTGAGCTCGTTTCCCCGGGAGACCGGTGACTATCCGCAGGGCGTCGCCGATTTCGCCGGCCAGCCGGCGGCCACGACCTCCACCATGCTGGTCTGCCCCTACAACGATCTCGACACGCTGAAGAAAATTGTTGCCGAACACGGCCGAGAGCTTGCCGCCATTATTGTCGAGCCGGTTCAAAGAATCATTCCCGCGAAACCGGAATTCCTGGAGGGGATTCAGAAGATCTGCCGGGAAAACGATATCGTCTTCATTCTCGACGAGGTGGTGACGGGATTCCGGCTCTGCTACGGCGGCGGGCAGGAATGGTACGGCATCCGGCCCGATCTGGCGGCCTTTGGAAAGGTGGTGGGCGGTGGCGGCCCGATGTCCTGTGTGGCAGGCCGCGCGGACATCATCGACCTGGCGGATCCGAATCGCAAGGGACGTCCAGGCTACATGTACATCAACGGAACGCTTCACGGCAATCCCGTCGCCTCGGCGGCAACGCTCGCGATGCTGGACGAACTGTCACGGCCCGGAGTCTACGACCGGATGAACGAATACACCCGTGATCTGTGTGCCGCCTGCCAGAAGGTTCTGGACAAGTACGGGATCGAGGCGATTGCCGAATGCACGGGATCGCTGTGGCAGATATTGTTCATGAAGTCGCCGCCTGTCAGCGTGTCGGACATGCTGGCCTCCGATCAGGCCGGCATGCGTCGCCTCGACACGGAGTTGCTCAGGCAGGGACAGTATGTGCTTCCGGGTGTGCGGCGGTTCGTCTCGGCAGCGCACGACGACCTCGACGCCGAAGAGACGGTCCGCGGGCTGGACGAATCCTGCAGGGTGTTCAACAAGACGGGGTAGCAGGCCGGCGGCTATTTTCCTTTCCAGACCGGCTTCCTCTTTTCCGAGAATGCTCTTCCGCCTTCCATGAAATCTTCCGAACGGAGCATGTTCTGATAGATGGGCAGGTCAGGATTTCCCGGTTTGGTTGCAGCGAAGGCGTCCCGGATCGGCATTTCGCTGATTCGTGGCGCCACCTCCTTGAGAGCCTGTAGCGCGAGCGGCGCCCCCTGGGCAATGGTTTCCGCAAGCTCCCTGGCCCTCGGAAGCAGTCCGGATTCGGGCAGAATCTCGTGAACCAGTCCCCAGCGCCTGGCTTCTTCCGCATCCATGCGACGGCCCGTGTAAAGCAGCTCCATGGCGACATTGTAGGGCAGCTTGCGCGGCAGATGCTGGATCCCGCCCACATCCGGCAGGAATCCGCGCTGCATCTCGGGAAAGAAGAACTCGGAATCCTCCCTGCACAGGATCAGGTCACACGCGAGTGCGATCTCGAATCCGCCACCGACCGCGATGCCGTTGACCGCTGCGATCACCGGTTTGTAGAGATCCCAGTACTCGGTGATTCCGGCGAATCCGCCGGGACAATCCAGCGAATCGGCCAGGGCCGCTTCGTTCGATTCCATGGCGGCAAGTTCCTTGAGATCCCATCCCGCGCAGAAAATTCTTCCGCTGCCGCCGGTGATGATTCCGCACTGCAGGCTGTCGTCGTCCTGCAAGGTCTTCAGGGCTGCATGGATGGCCCGTGAAACCGAGTTGGTGATGGCATTTGCAGGAGGCCGGTCCAGAGTGATTTCAATCACGTTTTCATGGATCTCGACTTTGACTTCTGGATTCATCAGCTTTACTCCCGGAGCGATACGACGATGCCGAATTTAACCGATACGCCCCATCCGGTTCCAGCACCGATTCCCGGGGTTTCCGGTTGCGGGCACTGGCTCGACAGAATGCTGTCACCGGCTTCGGTCGCCATTGTCGGGGCGTCGGGCAGACCGGGTCGTCCGGGGTATCGGGTGCAGAGAGTACTTCGAGAGCACGGCTTCGCGGGCGATATCTGGCCCGTCAATCCGAATCACGCCCGCCTCGGGGAGGATGCGTGCTATCCCGATCTGTCGGCGCTGCCGTCCGTTCCCGACCTGGTGGTCGTGGCCGTCAACAGCCGCCGCGTTGAAGCCGCGGTTGGCTCGGCGATCGACGCCGGCGCCGGGGGTATGGTGATCTTCTCGAACAACTTCATTGAACAGGATGCCACACCGCGTCTGCTGGAGCGTCTGAAGACCCTGTGCCGCAATGCCGGCATCCCGGTTTGCGGCGGCAATGGCATGGGGTTCTACAATTACGACGCTCAGGCCCTTGTGAGTTTCGACTCTCCCCCGGAGCGCCCCGCGGGCCATATCGCCCTGATCGCCCATTCCGGTTCGGTGATGACCTATCTCGCGAACACGGACCCGCGGTTGATGTTCAATCTCGTGGTGTCGCCGGGACAGGAAATTCACGGTACCGTTGCCGACTACATCCAGTACGCCCTGTGCATGCCGGGTACCCGTGTTGTCGCGGTGTTCATGGAAACGGTTCGCGACCCGGAAGGTTTCGTGGCAGCCCTCTCGAAGGCTCGGGAGATCGGGATTCCGGTGGTGATTGTCAAGGTCGGGGCGACCGAGCAGGGCGCCCGCATGGCCGCCAGCCATTCCGGGGCGATAGCCGGAGACGACAGTGTTTTTCAGGCGATCTGCGACCGGTACGGCGCGATTCGGGTTCGGGACATGGATGAACTGGCGGCAACCGCCCTGCTGCTGTCCCAGAAACACCGGCCGGGACCCGGAGGATTGTCGAGCCTTCTCGATTCAGGGGGCCTGAGAGAGCTGATGGTGGATCTCGCGTCCGATTTCGGTGTGACGTTCACCCGGCTTTCCGAATCGTCCCGGGATCAGCTGGGCAGTATCCTCGAGCACGGCCTGATTCCGGACAACCCGGTGGATGCCATGGGATCGATCAACGCAGATGTGGCGCGGACGTATTCGCGGTGCCTGGACATTCTCGGCAGCGATCCCGGCACGGCCATGGTCTCGCTCGAATTCGAGTTCAGAGACGGTTTCAGCCACTATCCCGCCCTTCTCGAAGTGGCCAGGAGGTGGAGGATCGAATCCGACAAGCCCTTTGTCGTGATCAACAGCACTTCCCGTGCCGACAACAATCTCGAGGCGCTTGAACTGGGGCGTTGCGGCATTCCGGTGATCAACGGAATCTCGCCGGCACTCGCTACAATCGGCAATGCCTTCCGTTATCGTGATCACCGGATGTATCCGCTTGCGGACACGCCCTCGATCCCGGAAGCGATCCGGCATCATGAAGCGAAGATTCTGGAAACGGGAAATATGGGAGAAGCCGAGACACTCTCGATGCTTTGCGACTTCGGTCTTCCGGTCGTGGAATTCCGCCCTGCGAAAAACGCCCGACAGGCTCTGGAGGCGGCGGAAGCATTGGGATACCCGATCATTCTCAAGTCGGCCCGGCCTGGATTGCTCCACAAATCCGAAGCAGGGGGCGTCATGCCGGACATCCGGACTCGGGACGGATTGCTCGACGCTTACGGAGAACTGTCTGTACGTCTGGGCGACGAGGTCCTCGTCGCCTCGATGCTGGGTGACGGTGTCGAGCTGGCCTTCGGCATGGTCAATGACAGGCAGTTCGGTCCTGTCGTAATGGTTTCGGCCGGGGGGATTCACGTGGAGTTGCTCGACGACAGGCGATTTATCAAGGCGCCTTGCTCAGTCGAAGAGGCTTCGTATCACATCCGGAGTCTCAGGATTTTCAGGCTCCTCGACGGTTGCCGGGGAAGGGTTCCATGCAGGACGGATTTGGCGGCAGTGGCGCTTTCCCGGTTCTCCGAGGTGGCTGTCGCCCTTGAGGATCTGGTGCTGGAAATGGATGCGAATCCCGTTATCGTGACCCCGCACGACTGCCGGATCGTCGATGCGATGGCGATTGGCATGGACAGCGGATAGATGTGCCGGAACGGGATTCAGGCCAGGGAGGAAGAGGGCGTCGGCGGAATTCGGGACAGGATCGGAAACCGCTGGAGTCTATCCGGATATCGGCTCGTTCAATTCGATCGGATATCCGTCCGGATCCTTGATGAAGGCAATGACCCGGGTGCCGCCTTTCATGGGGGAGGGTTCCTTGGTGAACTCGACACCGTGGGTTTTCAGGTACTCGCTGGTGGCATAGACGTCGGAGACCTTGAGCGCGATGTGTCCCCATCCGTTCCCCCGGTCATACGGCTCTTCCTGATCCCAGTTGTAGGTCAACTCAAGCGACGTTCCTGCATCCTCGTCCTGGTAGCCGACGAACGTGTTGGTGAACCGGCCGTTCGGGTACTCGTTTTGCCTGAGGACTTTCATGCCCAGCACGTTCACGTAGAAATGCAGGGATTTTTCGAGATCCTTGACTCGCAGCATCGTGTGATCAATTCTGAAATCGGGCTTTGCCATGGCGTTGTCGGTTTCCGGATGGTAAAGGGGCAGAACGGTCGAGAGGGCGAATGCAGCGTTTCCGATCCCATTCGCCGCCTACGGATTTCGACTCTATATGATGTGACTGCCGGACCGCAAGTCCCATTTCAAATTTGCATCGGGGGCCGATCGCGAGCATGATTACGTCGGTCGAGTCGATCCGGTATTCCTGTCTCGGGAAGAGGCCGGATCAACCGCTCTCGCTAGGTATTCCTGAAAATTGCGGAGACTGTTTTCCCAGTGGGGAGAAAGAATTCCCCCGTCAGCTGCCGGGGAAGCGCGCCCCTGTTGCAGTCGCTCGCAGATCTCGTGGTCTTCCTGATGAATCTGGTGCCACAAGGATCTGGTCTTCTCGATATCCCCGTCGCTGATCGGGTTGTCCTTGTGGACATAGATGATCCGCCGCTGGCAGGTCTGGCCCGCATTGACGGGCGAGTTGAGATGGACTCCGATCTGATCGGGTTCGTACAGACCGATGACGAAGTTGGGAAACAGTGTCAGAAACCTGGACGACACCGCCAGCGTTTCGGACTTGCTGGTATTGCCGTCGTCGGCGATGTCGCAACCGCTTCCCAGGCAGTGCCTGTCGATAATGGTGTAGTGGTCCGTCAACGGCTGGCTGGTGGTTGAGCGATGAACGAACTGTACGTGATAGGGTTCGATGAAATTCTCCATCAGCGTTTTCCAGTTCGTGTTGACCGTTCCGAAATCGAGGGCTCCGATGGGTTTCAGGTCGTGCAGCGGCACGTTTTCAAGCTGCCTTTCAAGGGGCGCGATGAATTCCGGAAACGACATCTCGGGAGGGCCCAGGCAAACGAAAATCCAGTCATTCCATACGGCGCATTCGATCTCGTGAAGTCCGAAATCGGCCGGCGAAAAATCTTTCGGCGGGGCGGTTTCCTTGCCTCCGAAGTGGGGGGCCGCTTTCAACTTGCCGTCCAGTCCGTAGCTCCATGAATGGTAAGGGCAGCGAATGAGGCGCCCGCAATTCTTCGGAGCATCGACAAGCTTGAGGCAGCGATGTCGGCAAAGATTGTGGAAGGCCCGGATTTCAAGATCCCCGCCGGCAACCAGCAGGACCGGCTGGCCGGCAACCGTAACCGGGACGACATCTCCGACACGGTTCAGTTCATGACGATAGCCCACGAAAATCCAGTGGGTGCGAAACAGCGTCCTGTTCTCGAGCTCGAAGAATTCGGAACTGGTATACGTTTCGGGAGGCAACCCCGTCCTGAAAGGCGGATCGGTGTTCCAGAATGACTCGAAATCAACACTCATCGAAACGTCCCGGCCGGTCAGTGAATTGGAGAATACCTGTACGATCGTCGAAAGGGCGGTCACCGCTTGATCATGAACAGATTTTACAGTAATTGCTGGAGGATTCGCCTTCCTGATACCAGGACAGTCCCGAGACTTTGCGGGAGCATCCGATGCGCAAAACCGGCGCGGGATGTTTCGGGCCGAAAATCCGTAAGAACCCGTCCCCGAGGGGTAAAATGGTTCCGTCGACTTCGGAAACGACCCCTCCTCAGGACTGGCTGACCCATGATCAAGATTTTCAGACGCCACCAGCGCATCGGACGCGGGTTCGGTACATGTCCCTTGCGGATGAAGAGGCTGTATGCGGGCAAGACCGCGGCCGAATCCAGAGCCTTTCGGGATTCCGGTTTCGCAAGGCTTCCGCAATGAGCTTGCCGGATGTCACTTGGACCCGGCCGTTGCGCGCCGTCGGCGAGGTTTCCATAGTCCATGTCGATCTCGGGACTGATGAGCGAAACGAGACGGCGGCTCTGGTTTGGCTGGACTCCCCGGAGCGGCAGCGCTGGGAACGATACAGAAACCCTCGGGCACGGCGGGAATTTGCATTGTGTCGAGCCGCATTGAGAAGCCATCTCTGTGATCGGCTCGGGTGTTCGAACGATCGGCTGGCTTTCGGAAAGCGGGCCCATGGCAAACCCTTTGCCGTGGTGGACGAAACCGAGGTTTCGTACGGTTTCAACGTAAGCCATGGCGGCAGACATGGCCTGATCGGTTTTTTGGCCGATCCGATGCTGGGTGTCGACATCGAAGAGCGAATCCCCCGTTCCGATGTCGACGGGATCGGCGCCTACGTGTTCGGCCATCTTGAAAGGTCGGTGCTTGCC
>VYGS01000159.1:6873-10482 GCA_009841725.1 Gammaproteobacteria bacterium | reverse complement strand
GCTCAATAACCTGTTCCGACACCCCTACACCGAGACAGAGATACCGAAAAATATCGAGACGAATGTGCGCGCCGATTGAAGCTGCCGCATTTACAGTTCCTATCGGCAGTCAGGCTATAGGCGGCATTTCTCCACTAGGCGATTGCATCAAGCCCTTTTTCATGAACCAACGTCAAGAGCTTAAGCGAAGTTCCAGAAGGCTTCTTTTCGCCCCGCTCCCATTGACTGACTACTCCTCTGGAAACATTCAGATACATCGCAAAAACAGACTGACTGACATGCTCGCGCAATCGCAGTGCACGAATATCCTCCGGTTTCATCGGATGAACAGCCGTGAGGCACATTCTGTCGAATTTGCGCAGGGTGCTCCTGTCCATGACCCCGGCATCGTACAAATCGCAGGCTGTTTCGTGGACTGCTGCAAGAGCATCACTTCGATACTGTTTCTTCATCACATTCCACCTCTAGAATCGCACCCTTGCACAGAGATTCAGCAAGTGTGACGTCATCATAATCCAGCATTTCATCGGCCAACGTCTTGAAGGCTCTTAGTTCATTTGAACTGATATTGCTCAGTTTTCCCTTTGCAAATCCATATATGAAGAATGCCTTGCTACCGGAGCGAAAGAAAATAATCGTCCTGTATCCACCCGATTTTCCTTCTCTTCTACGTGCGATTCTTTGCTTGATCACTCCACCGCCCAGATCAGCGTCTATTATCCCCCTTTCAATGCTATGAACAACCGCACACAGATCAGCATCCTCTATGCTTTCCTTGCTGGCAAATCGATCAAAACGCTTGGTCTTGAAAACTCTGGCCCCTTGCCCTTTCTGCTCCATGCCTCTCGCAAAATTTTTTGTAGCACTAAGTATTATAGCTCAAACGAACTGGGGAATCTCGGATTGGCGATTCAGCAAGATAATCGGAATTTGGATAGGCATTCAAGAAACGAGCCAACGTGCGCCTCTGCACCACTCTGGTACGCGATGTCCATCTTGTCCGACTCCGGCTCGCAATCTGTATTCATTCTTCCGTATCGGTGAATTTGACTCCACACCGATCTCGGCATCAATCATCAATGTCGTAGGCCCGCTCCACTGCCTCCCGCTCCTCCATTGCGAAATACCATCGCATCAGGTTCGGATAATCGGGAAGATTCTGCCGCTGCTTTTCGTGCAGTACGGTCCACGGATAGATCGCCATGTCGGCAATGCTGTAGAGTCCGGCGACGTATTCACGCCCCTTCAGTTGCCGGTCCAGCAGCCGGTATAGCCGCGTCGCCTGTCCCACGAAGTAGTCCACCACCTCTTCCTGCGGCGATCGACTGTTCCTGAAATACCCCAGTTGCCCCAGCACCGGACCGAAGGTCGCAACCTGCCAGAACAGCCACTTCATGACTTCCAGCCTCGAAGCCGGATCCTTCGGCAGAAACCGCCCGGTCTTCTGCGCCAGGTAAAGGAGGATGGCACCGGACTCGAACACCGAGCAGGGAGGACCGGCCCCCGAGTCGGGCTGATGGTCGACGATGGCTGGAATCCTGCCATCGGGCGAAGCCTCCAGGAATCCCGGAATTGCAGGCAGGTCACCGTTCAGATCGACCGGCACGATGCGATACGGAATCTCGAGCTCCTCAAGCAGGATGAGAACCTTGTACCCGTTGGGGGAACTCCCATAATATACGTCAATCATGAATCGCTGAACGGACGGACTCCTTGATAGAAGATTCTACCCTCAACCGCCACGACCGGAACAATCCGTTTTCAATCGCTCTGCCCAAGAAGAATCTCTGGGTATTCGGCTACGGATCCCTGATGTGGAAGCCGGGTTTCCATCATCTCGAATCCCGGCCGGCGCGTCTGTACGGATTCAGCCGCAGGCTGTGCCTGTGGTCGATCCACTACCGGGGAACCCCGGACAGGCCCGGGCTGGTCGTGGGACTGATTCCCGGCGGTTCGTGCCACGGCATGGCATTCAGGCTGGACGATTCAAACCGCGATGAGGCGCTTGAGTATCTCTACGAGCGCGAAATGACCAATGACGCCTACCGCCCCATGCTCAAGAACATCTATCTGGACAACGGACCCAAGGTCAGTGCCCTGACCTTCGTGTCCCGAATGGATCACAGCCAGTTCGCCTCCCTGACCTCGGAAAACCGGATCATCAGCATCATCAGTAATGCCCAGGGCCCGATGGGCAGCAATGCCGAGTACGTCCTCAACACGGTCTCGCATCTCGACGAGATCGGCATTCATGATTCCCGGCTGCACAGGATCGCAGAGCGCCTGCAAGCGGACTCGTGACCTCAAGATTACCGAACCATGATAAATCCAGCGAGCCATATACGTGGCTCATAGCGGCCATGCAGAAGATCCGGTGGACGGCTCTGATAACCGAGGACAGGTCGGCCCGCCAAGAGAGCAGAAATTCACCTCAGGATCTGCACCGGTAGCAGTGCTTGACCAATAGACAGCCCGTGCCGATTCGCGAGTTTTGCGAACCGGGCAATTCCTTGTCGAAAACAGGAAGGGGCCCTTCTTTCAGGCAGAAGACAGTGCGCGCCTGACCGCTTCCGGCTCCTTCTGGATCACGCGCAACAACGTCGCGGCGGGACCACTGACGCGCCATGTTCCCTGCTCCCACTTGCGGTAGCCGGACAGGCTCATACCCATGAGGGCGCCATCTGAGCCTGTGTCAACTTTACCTGTTCACGAACCTCACGTGGGGTAAGGGCGAGGTGCATGGTTGCCGGGCCTTTTCCCTTGGCATGTAACAATGCTTTGTTAAGGGGCTCTATCAGATCTTTTCCGAACGTGCTCATCATTTCTCTCTTGCGGCACTTTTAATCGGCGCGACCATACTGGTGACGGTACGACGCTCGGCAGGTGTCAAGTCAGCTTTGATAGATTTTGCATAGACGACCGGAAATATATCCGTCCATCGGTTCAGTTACAATCGGCCCTTTCGACCCGTCGCGAGAGCTGCCATGAGCGAAACCCTATTCACGAAGATCGTCAAGCGGGAAATTCCTGCCGACATCCTGTTCCAGGATGATCGGGTCACCGCTTTTCGGGATATTCATCCCCAGGCGCCTTCCCATGTCCTGATCATTCCGAACAAGCCCATTCCCAGCGTGAACGACGTCACTCCGGAAGACGAGGCTGTGCTCGGCTACCTGTTCGTCGTGGCCCGCAAGCTGGCCGAGCAGGAAGGAGTCGCCGAAAGCGGATATCGTCTGCTGATCAATTGTGGAGACGACGGCGGTCAGGAAGTCTACCACCTTCACATGCATCTGCTCGGCGGCCGTCCGCTCGGCAGGATGGTCGCAAGGGCCTGAGCCGACCCGAACTGAGTCGTCAGGTACCGGCGGGCGCGATCATCGCGACCGCCTGGGCTGCAATGCCCTCCTCACGCCCCGTGAATCCCAGTGAATCGGTGCTCGTGGCCTTGACGTTGACCGACGATTCCGGCAAGCCGGCGTCTTCTGCAATGATGGCGACCATCTCGGGGATATATCCGGACAGCCGCGGCCTCTGGGCCACGATGACAGCATCGATGTTGACGATCTTCCAACCGTTGGCGTCCAGCATCTCCTTCACGCGCCGAAGGAG
>VYGS01000159.1:0-6863 GCA_009841725.1 Gammaproteobacteria bacterium | reverse complement strand
CCCTCTTCACGCACGAGGCCGACCACGCGGCGGAGGAGGATGCGGCTGTCGATGATCTTAAGAGATAGATCGCTGGACGGGAAGTACCGGCCGATGTCCCCCTTCGCGGCCGCGCCGAGTAGCGCGTCGCAAATCGCATGCAGCAGGGCATCCCCGTCCGAATGCCCTTCCAGCCCCTTGTGCCAGTCGATTTCGACTCCGCCCAGAATGAGCTTGCATCCTTCCACCAGGGCATGTGCATCCACTCCGATTCCGACTCTCATTCGTCGATTCTCCCCTCAAGAAAAAATCCGGCCAGGCGCAAGTCCACGTTTTCCGTGATCTTGATGTTCATGTCGCTGCCCTGGACCATGCACGGCGGCAGGCCGACAAGTTCCATCGCCATCGCCTCGTCAGTCACCGTGACGCCCTTCTCGCGCGCCGTCTCGAGGGCGAAAAGGAGCTTGCCCAAGGCAAAGACCTGCGGCGTGTAGGCTCTCCAGCAACAGCTCCGGTCCAGTGTACCGGAGATCACATCGTGCCCGGAACTCGTCTTGATGGTGTCCTTCACCCTGGAGCCGAGCACTGCGCCGTTTTCACTTTCAAGCGCCTTTTCCGCCACGTTGACGACATCCCGCCGTGTAATGCAGGGGCGGGCCGCATCGTGAACCAGCACCTGTTGCGACGGGCCGATTTCTGCCACCTCGGCCAGATATCCGAGTCCGTTCAGAACCGTATCCTGCCGCCGCTCGCCCCCCGGATAGGTGCCGAGCAGTTTCGGATGGTCGAAGGGATTCTGCTCCCACCACGGATCCGGGGATGACAGGCCGACTGCGACGCCTTGGATTTCGGTCATGTCGCACAACCTCGACAATGTATGGTGAAGGACGCTCTTTCCGCACAACGGCATGTGCTGCTTCGGGATGTCGCTGTTCATGCGAAGGCCCCTGCCTGCCGCCGGAATGATCGCCCAGAGACACGGAATCCCGTGATCGCTTCCCTTTTTCTTTGTCATCACACCGTCACATGGGTAGAATTGCCGCTCCCAATTGGCTGTTCACCACAAGACCTCTTCGGCTTTGCTAAATCCTCCGCTGCCCGCACCCTCCGATTCCGTCACCTGGAACGATCTCCACGGTTCCGCGCTCGGCTGTGCATTGGCGGAAGCGGCCTCGCTGCACGAGGGAGTCGTCCTAATTGTACTGGATGACCAGCACGAACTGGCCGTCCTCGAGGATGAAATCCGGTATTTCCTCGGAAACCGCGACATCCCGGTCCTGCAGTTTCCCGGTCTCGAGTGCCTGCCTTACGACGCCCTGTCGCCACACGGGGAAATCGGCTCGGAAAGAATCCGGATCCTCTCAGCCCTCCCGACGATGAAGCGCGGAGTCTTGCTGGTCCAGGCCGGCACATTGCTGCAACGCCTCCCGCCCGTTGAATACATCGATGCCCACGCGTTCATGATCTCGGTCGGCCAGAAGGTTGATTTCGACGAGATGCGACACCGGTTGGCCAATTCCAACTACCTGTCGGTGGACCTTGTCGTGTCGCCCGGCGAATTCGCGTCCAGGGGCGGACTGATCGACGTGTTCCCGATGGGCGCCGCGTCTCCGTTTCGCCTCGAATTCTTCGACGATGAAATCGAATCGATCCGGTTCTTCGATCCCGACACCCAGCGCTCCACCGGCGAAGTCCCGCAACTCGGAATCCTCCCGGCCCGGGAATTTCCGCTTACCGAGTCCGGCATCGATCGGTTCCGGTTGGCATTTCGCAAAGCCTTCCAGTGCGACCCGAAAAGCCAGTCGATCTACAACGAGGTCAGCCGGGGCAATGCACCATCCGGTATCGAGTTCTATCTACCCCTCTTCTTCGGGGAGACAGCCAGCCTGTTCGATTATCTCGACGATTCGGCATTGGTTGCTACGCCTTCGCAAGTCGAGTCCCTGTTTTCCGGTTTCCTGGACGAGGTCGAGGAGCGATACGAATCCTACCGGCACGACGCATCCCGCCGCATTCTTCCTCCCGGGAAGCTTTATCTGTCCGTCCCGGAAACAATGGAAGCGATCCTGGCCCTTGCGAGAGTCGAACTCGACAACCCGCAAGTCGAAAACGCCTGGTCGGCGCCGTGCCGTCCGACCGGCACCTTTCCCGTCAATCCCCGTCAGGCGAACGCCTACGACGGCCTCGTCGAGCACTTGAACAGCACGCCGGACCGGACCCTGATCATGGCGGGAACCCAGGGTCGGCTGGACATGATCGATCACGCCCTGATCGCCCATCATCTCCAGGCCAGGCCGTTCGAGCATCACATCGAATTTCTTCAGGCGAAGGATTGCGGGATCGGTCTTGCCGTCGGTCCGGTGGCCCGGGGTCTGCATTCCCCACAGAACAATCTCGAAATCATCAGCGAGGGACAGCTGTTTGGCGAACGGGTCCTGCAGCAGCGCCGGCGTAGCCGATTCTCCAAGGATCCTGAAACCATCATCAAGTCCCTGGCCGAGCTGCATATCGACGATCCGGTGATTCATGTCGATCATGGCGTCGGACGCTACAAGGGCCTCCATCGGCTCGACGTCCCGGGCGATGAAACCGAATATCTCATGATCGAGTACCAGAACGGGGACAAGCTCTACATCCCCGCCCTGTCACTTCATCTGGTCAACCGGTATATTGGCGGGACGCCGGACACCGCCCCCTTGCACCGGTTGGGCGCAAAGGAGTGGGAAACCGCCAGGAAAAAGGCCCGGGAGAAGACTTACGATGTGGCCGCCGAGCTTCTCGAAATGGATGCGATGCGGCAAGCCCGAAAAGGGATTGCCTACCCCGTCGACAAGGCCGACTTCGATCAATTTTGCAACGAATTCCCGTTCGAGGAGACTCCCGATCAATTGCAGTCGATCACCGACGTGATCCAGGATCTCGTTTCGCCCCTGCCGATGGACAGGCTGGTCTGCGGCGACGTCGGCTTCGGCAAGACCGAAATCGCCCTGCGTGCGGCATTCATCGCCACCCATAGCGGACGGCAGGTCGCCATCCTGACCCCCACGACGCTGCTTGCCCAGCAGCACTACGAAACATTCGTAGACCGGTTCTCGAAGTGGCCGGTCATGATCGAGGTGCTGTCCCGTTTCAAGACGGAGAAACAGCGAAAGGAGATCGTGAACAGGGCCCGACAAGGCGGTATCGACATCCTGATCGGCACACACCGCCTTCTGCAGGAGGACATCCACTTCGCGAATCTGGGGCTCGTCATCATCGACGAGGAACACCGCTTCGGCGTGCGCCAGAAGGAACAACTCAAAAAGCTCCGCGAACAGGTCGATATCCTGACCCTGACTGCCACGCCCATCCCCCGCACCCTGAACATGGCGATGTCGGGCATGCGATCCATTTCCGTGATCGCCACCCCGCCGGTCAACCGCCTGTCGATCAGGACATTCATCCGGGACTGGGATGCTCGCCTGATCCGGGAGGCCTGTCTTCGCGAAATCCGGCGCGGGGGCCAGGTCTTCTTCCTTCACAACAACGTCCGGTCCATCGAGCGCACCGCAGAAGAGTTGCAGGAACTGGTGCCCGAGGCCACTGTCCGGGTCGGCCACGGGCAAATGCCGGAAATTCGCCTTGAAATGATCATGCTGGATTTCTATCACCAGCGGTTCAATGTCCTGGTCTGCAGCACCATCATCGAAAGTGGCATCGACATTCCGACAGCCAACACGATCATCATCAACCGGGCCGATCGGTTCGGACTGGCCCAGCTTCACCAGTTGCGGGGACGGGTCGGCCGCTCCCATCACCAGGCCTATGCGTACCTGCTGGTTCCCGATCTGAAACACATCACGAAAAACGCGCACAAACGCCTGGACGCAATTCGCTCGATGGGCGATCTGGGCTCCGGCTTCATGCTGGCATCGCACGATCTCGAAATCCGGGGGGCCGGAGAATTGCTGGGAGAGACCCAGAGCGGGCTGATCGACGAGGTCGGGTTCTCGCTGTACAGCGAATACCTGAACATGGCGATCCAGTCGATCCGCGACGGCGTCATCCCGGAGCATCGCGAACAGGATGAACAGGAGAAGGCCGCGCAGATCGAGTTGCACGTTCCGGCGCTGTTTCCCGAAAATTACCTGCCCGACGCCCACAGCCGACTCATTTTCTACAAGCGAATCTCCAATGCGCTGTCGGTCGAGGATCTCGACGAGCTCCAGATCGAGGCGATCGACCGGTTCGGCCTGCTTCCCGACCCGGCCCGCAACCTGTTCAGGCTGACCGCCCTTCGGATCTCAGCGGAGCGCCTCGGCATCCACAAGATCGACATCGACGAGACGGGGGGTGTGATCGAGTTTCGCGACAAGCCGGCCGTCGACATGCCCGCCCTGTTCGGGATCATCCACGCCTTGCCGCGCGAATTGAAGCCAAGGCCTCCGGGCTCAATCGTGTTTCTTCCCCGGATCGACGATCCCTATGAACGCGTGGACAGGATCGAAAAGCTCATCGGGACCCTCCACGAAGCGGCTCTCCCGTTGCCTCCCGGGTCAACGGATGGCTGAGAGGGGTGTCGACCCTATGGTAGACTTCGTGCAGGTACACCCCCACCCCGATGAGCGTCTGTTGATCCGTTCTTCTCTCAAGTATTCCGGCACGATGATCCTGTTCGGTCTCGTGCTGTTCGCCGTACTTTCGGCCCGGGCGCTGGCCAACAGCTACGAAGTCGAAGTCGTCGTTTTCGAGCGGCCGGATTCGCCGGATCTCGCCCTGGAGACCTGGGATTTTTCCGAGGAACACCTCGAGGCCAGGCATTCGATGATCGAACAGATGGGAGAACTTCGTGCCGAAATCGACCTGGAGAAGGAGATTGTCAAGCTTGCCGAGTTCGAGGAGAAGCTGGAAAGCGGCAATTTGCCGGTCCTGAAGAGCGCCCGATGGATCCAGCCGGCCGCTCTTTACGAAGACGCACCGGTCGTGTCCCTGGGGATCGAGGGAACAAGGCTTCCCTTTGCGTACGTCCGGGTGTACAGGACATCCCTGCTGTTCGCCGATCTGGCCTTGCAACTGTCGCCTGAAAATCCTGTCATTCTGCCGATGGAGGACCTGTTCGAGCCGATTCCAGAAGAGCCGGACACGCCCCTTCTGTTACCCACCGTCCCGATCGAGATTTCGGACGAGGACATTTCCGATGAAATCGATCCCGAAATACTGCCCGAGGAGATACCGGACGTGCCTCACTATTTCCTGTTCGAGAAACGATGGATCAAGTTCAACGAAGTGCATTACTTCGATCACCCGGCCTTCGGCGTGATTCTCGGAATCTGGCCTCACGAACCGGAGCAATAGGCGCTCAGGAGCCGCATCGCCTTCCAAGTCGTGCCTTCCAGGACCCGGGAGATGCTTTTCATCGAGATCGGCGTGTCGCTTCTGCCCGCCGCCGGGTTGACCACCATGGCCACCGTCGCATAGTCAATCTCTAATTCCCGGGCCAGAGCGGCTTCCGGCATGGCCGTCATGCCCACGATGTCCACGCCATCACGCTCCATTCTGTCGATTTCTGCCGCCGTCTCCAGGCGGGGGCCCTGTGTCACGCCGTAAACCCCGTGATCGATCAACGGGATTTCGGCATCCCGGGCACTCGCCAGAATCCGATTTCGCAAGGCGGAATCATAAGGCGAAGTGAAATTGGCGTGCCCCAGGTGGTCCATTTCCAGATCCAGAATCGTGGCCCCGTCAAAACAGGTGTGCTCCCTGCCCCATGTATAGTCGATGATCTGGTCGGGAACGGCGAGCGCGCCGGTGGAAAACTCCGGGTCGATTCCTCCCACGGCGCCCAGGGCAATCACTTCGGTCACCCCGGCAAATCGAAGGGCGTAGACATTGGCCCGATAGTTGATTCGATGCGGCAATATCCGGGTTCCGATGCCGTGCCGGGATAGAAACACCGCGGGCGTGCCCCGGATCGATACGTGAAGCAGCACCGACGACGGTTCACCGAATGGCGTGTCAACGGACTCCCGCCTTGTCAGTTCAAAGTCCGGGAGTTCCTCAAGCCCGGTACCGCCGATGATTCCTAGCATGGTCTTCGTCTTTCGATTCGTGATCTGCGTTGTTGCTCAAGCGCACGCCAGCCGACACGGCCAGATGGAGAATCCTGAGCTTTACCAGATGAGTTGAACTGGAATTATATCAGCGGCGCACTAAAATCCCGGGTTGGGAGTCAAAACCCATCTTGTGCTTTAATCTTCCAGAACCGAAACGATCTAACATACTACTTTGTCGGAATAGGCGGGGCTTGACAACAACCCCGCCTACTCGAACGTTAAAAACGCATAGAGACCACTTTATGGACGGTGTTCGAATTGCTCTACACGAAGGTCACGCAGCACCACAAGATATTGCGGTTCATTACTTCACAAGACTTGGCAGATAAACCAAAATTACTTCACTAACAGTCGATTCGGATGGAAGAATATCGGAGTAACCGCAAGGCTTTTTCGATCAACACAACAAGAATTTGGCCAAGTTGCCCATGCCGAGGCAACAATATGTCATTTTTGAGTCGTTTAACGACGAAGACTCCAATCTTGGAGGACATGAGAAGGAAATAAAATGCCGCTTTTTGATGTGTCACTGTAATAGTTCAATTTTAGGAGTTTTTGACAGACGGTTCTACTCAGGACGAGAATAAATCCGCAGATAATTTAACCCGATTTGAAGACGCATATCGTATTGTGGATCGGATGTAAACATGAGGGTAATTCTTGATTTACAATACAATCTGGGAATATAGAAAGATCGTATTCCCATTTCTTCTCTTTCGCCCTGACGGCAAAGAACCACTAGTATTATGTATCATTATTTCATTTACAGTAGGTTGTTAATGTGTCATGATC
>VYGS01000150.1 GCA_009841725.1 Gammaproteobacteria bacterium | reverse complement strand
ATCAACGCGCCGGAAGTCCGTGGCAATCGCTTCGAGATGGTGGCGGATGACTTGCTGTCGGTCTGCATTCAGCATGAGGTGGACCATCTGGATGGCAAGGTATTCGTTGACTATCTGTCCAGGATGAAGCGGGAACGGATTCGGAGCAAGCTGAGAAAAGAACATTCGGTTGCCGAAACCCGGGTAGCCTGATTCCTACCTGCACCCAACCCTCCAATGCGCGTGGTTTTTGCCGGTACGCCGGACTTCGCAGTGCCGTCTCTCGAGGCATTGCTGGATTCCCCGATCGTCGAGCCGGTCGCAGCCTATGCCCAACCCGACCGCCCGGCCGGTCGCGGCCGGAAAATCCGGTTCGGCCCGGTCAAGGCCCGGGCCGTCGAGGCGGGTGTGCCGGTTTTTCAGCCGGACAGCCTGGACGATCCCCGGGCGGTCTTCCAGCTCCAGATGCTCAAGCCCGATCTCCTGGTCGTGGTGGCCTATGGGGCGTTGCTCAAAAGGGCGCATCTGGACATCCCGGTCTTGGGCTGCGTCAATCTCCACGCGTCCCTGCTGCCGAGATGGCGGGGTGCGGCCCCGATCCAGCGGGCGATCGAGGCGGGCGATTCGGAAACGGGCGTCAGCCTGATGCGGATCGATGAAGGGCTGGATTGCGGTCCGGTGCTTGCCCGGCGAAAAATCGCCCTGCCGCGTGATGCCACCGGCGGCTGGCTCCACGACCGGCTCTCCGGGATGGCCGGCGAGCTGCTCTCCGACAGCCTCGAAACCCTGCGGTCCGGACAGCTTGCGGGAGAACCGCAGGATTCTTCGCAGGCGACCTACGCAAAAAAGCTGAACAGGTCGGAGTCTGCGGTGGACTGGACGCATTCGGCGACGCAAATCGAAAGGCGAATCCGCGCCTTTGACCCGTGGCCGGGGTCCACGCTCCGGGCGGAAGGGGCCACGCTGAAGATCCTGAGGGCGGCTGCCGTTGCCCACGTTGAACCGGCATGCCCGGGACGGGTGCTGTCGGCCGGCCCGGACGGCCTCCTGGTGAAGGCGGGCCGGGATGCGGTCCGAATCGAACGGGTGCAGCGGCCCGGAGGCAGGGCGGTGGATGTCAGGGAGTACCTGAACGGGCATCCCGTGCCCCCCGGAACTGTTCTTGAATCGTCCGGCCACTAGCCTCATGCATCCGATCGCCGCGGCGGCAGAGGTGGTGTTCCGGGTCGTGGACCACGGGGAATCCCTGGACCGACTGTTGCAGAACCCCCGATTCGCGGATCCGGCAACCGGACCCGCATTCCGGGAAATGGTCTACGGCACTTGCCGCCACTGCCCCCTGATCGATTCAAGAATCGGCATGCTGCTTGAACGCCCGTTGCGAAAGAGAGACCGGATTGTGCACTTTGTGCTGGCGGTCGGAATCTATCAGCTTGAGCACATGAACATTCCGGATTATGCCGTGTTGAACGAAACGGTCGAGGCGGTTTCCGGGGCGCATCGAAGCTGGGCCCGGAAACTGGTCAACGGGGTGCTCAGGAATTATCTTCGGAACCGGGACCGCATGGATTTGTCGTCGGTTTCCGAACACGAGGCGTCCGCCTTTCCGAAGTTTTTGTTCGATCGCATCAAGGCCGACTGGCCCGATTGCCACGGCCGGATCGTCGAGGCGTCCAATTCCCGCCCTCCCCTGACGCTTCGGGTCAACCGCAGGAAGCTGTCCAGGCAGCAGGGGGTGGAACTCATGAAGGGTCGTGGCGTTCACTGCGTCTCCACGCCTGACAGCCCGACAGGAATCGGCATCTCCCCTCCGATGCCGGTGGAGCAGATACCGGGTTTCCTCGACGGAGCGGTATCGGTGCAGGACGAGTCGGCCCAGCTTGCCGCTGCGGAACTGGAGCCGGGAGAGAATCTGGATGTGCTGGATGCCTGTGCCGCTCCGGGCGGCAAGACCGGTCAACTGGTCGAGCTGTTTCCGGGCAGCTGCCGGGTCACGGCCGTCGATCTCGCCTCGCGCACGGACCTGATCCGCCAGAATCTGGAAAGACTCGGGCTTGCGGCGAGTGTCGTCGCCGGCGACCTCCTGGATCCCGGGTCGTGGTGGGACGGCCGCCTGTTTGACCGAATCCTCTTGGATGTCCCGTGTTCCGGAAGCGGTGTCATCCGTCGGCATCCCGACATCAAGTATCGCCGCAACGAGGAGGGCATCCGGCGTTTCCATGCGCTTCAGGTGTCGATGCTGGAGTCGGCCTGGGCGATGCTGGGCGCCGGCGGAATCCTGCTTTACGTGACGTGTTCCCTGTTCCATCTGGAGAATGACGAGGCGATCGCGGCCTTTGCAAACCGGCAATCCGGCCTCAAGATCGAACCCGTCCGGTCGATTCCCGGTCGGTCCACCCGTTTCGGTATCCAGCGTCTGCCGGGTGTTCACAGTGGCGACGGATTTTATTATTGTAAAATCCGTAAATCGGCCCATGCGGCAGGAGCATGAAGAAAATCATCATTCTTGGAAGCGGTCAGGTCGGCACGTCGGTCGCCGAAATCCTGTCCAAGGAGGAGAACGACATTACGGTCGTTGACCACAATCCCGCAATACTGGGCGATCTTCACAACCGCATCGATGTCCGGACCGTGGTGGGCGATGCCGCCTCGCCGGATGTGCTGCGGCAGGCCGGGGCCGAGGATGCCGAACTGGTGCTCGCGGTGACCGACTCGGACGAGGTCAACATCGTCGCCTGCCAGGTCTCCACCCAGCTGTTCAACACCCCCACGCGAATCGCCCGGATCCGCTCCGCAAGCTACCTTTCGCACCCCGAGCTTTTCGAAAGGGACATTGACCACATCATCAGCCCCGAGCAGATTCTGACGCAGCAGATCACGAAGCTGATCGAATATCCCGGTGCGCTGCAGGTGCTCGACTTCGCGGGAGGAAGAATTCGTCTCGTCGGTATCCGCGCCTACTACGGCGGGGCGCTCGTCGGGCATGCCATCAAGGAACTCAAGCGGCATCTGCCCAGAGTGACATCGAGGATTGCGGCCATCTATCGCCGGGACCGGGCTATCACCCCGACCGGCAAGACGGTCATCGAGGCGGATGACGAGGTGTTTTTCATCGCCACGCGAGAGGATATCGGGTTGATGATGCAGGAACTCAGAAAAACCGAATCCGTTGGCCGGGACGTGTTCATCGCCGGGGCCGGCAATATCGGATACACCCTGGCGAGCGCGCTGGAGCAGACCGGCTACCAGGTCAAGCTCGTGGAGAGGAATCTGGAAAGGGCGAAATGGGTGTCGGAACGACTGGACAACACGATCGTCCTGCACGGGGATGCCGCCGACGAAGCCCTGTTGCGCCAGGAAAACATCGATGCCATGCAGCTGTTCTGTGCCCTGACCAACGAAGACGAGGCGAATATTCTGGCCGCCCTCCTGGCCAAGCGGCTGGGAGCGAAACGGGTCATGTCGCTGATCAACAAGACGATGTACATCGAGCTGGTCGAGAGCATGCTGGACATCGCCATATCCCCGAGACTGTCGACGGTCAGCGAGCTTCTGTCGCATGTCCGAAGAGGCGACGTGGTCGCCGCCCATTCCCTGAGACGGGGGGTGGCCGAGGCGATCGAGGCGGTTGCGCACGGCGATCGCAAGACCTCGAAGCTGGTGGGACGGCGAGTCGGCGACCTCAGTCTGCCGGAAGGTGCGGCCCTGGGAGCGGTGATGCGCAATGAGCGCATGGTTGAAATCGATGACGAGGCCGTCATCGAGGATGGCGACCATGTCATCATGTTCATGGTCGACAAGGCGCGCATTCCGGATGTCGAGCGGCTGTTCGAGGTTTCGGCCACTTTCTTCTGACCGGTTGCCGGACTGTACATGAACCCGTATGGCGCATTCCGGATTCTCGGCATCCTGCTCGCTTGCTTTGCCCTGACCCTGCTGGTTCCGGCGGGCGTGTCGCTGATCTACCAGGACGGCGAGCACTGGAACTTCGCGGTGGCGCTTGCCCTGACACTCGGCAGCGGGCTGGTGATGTGGTGGCCGGTGCGGAAATTCCGTGACGAATTGAGATTCCGTGACGGATTTCTCGTCGCGGTGCTGGTCTGGGTGATCCTGTCGGCCTTTGCCGCCATCCCCTTCATGCTGTCGGATTCGCTTGCGATCGATGGGGTGGACGCCCTGTTCGAGGCCACTTCGGGATTGACGACCACCGGTTCGACGGTGCTGGCCGGACTGGACGGGCTGCCGCGCTCGATCCTGTATTACCGGCAGCAGCTGCAATGGCTAGGCGGAATGGGGCTGGTCGTTCTCGCGGTCGCGATCCTGCCGGCGCTTGGCGTGGGCGGCATGCAGTTGTACAGGGCCGAAACCCCGGGACCGATGAAGGACAGCAAGCTGACGCCCCGCATCCGGGAGACGGCCAAGGCCATGTGGTACATCTATCTGTCCCTGACCGTGATTTGCGCCGCGGCCTATTTTGCCGCCGGAATGACGGTCTTCGACGCGGTCTGTCACGCCTTCTCGACCATTGCAATCGGTGGATTCTCGACCCATGATGCCAGTCTCGGGTATTTCGACAGTCGCGCCGTCTATCTGGTCGCCTGTATTTTCATGATTCTGGCGGGGCTGAATTTCGTCTTGCATTACGTGGCAGTCCGATCCGGCCGCCTTGCCGTGGTGAAATGGGTGTTCGTGTATCTCCGGGATCACGAGGCGCGGACCTACCTGTCAATAATCGCCGCGGCCGGGATCGTGACCGCCTTGGTGCTGGTCGCCAACGAGACGTATCCGAGCGTTTCGGACAGCATTGTCCACGGTTTCGTGCAGGCGGTCTCGATCGGCACCACCACCGGTTTCACGACCCAGGATTTCAGTCTGTGGCCGACATTCATCCCGTTGTTCCTGATCATTCTGAGCACTTCGGGAGGATGCGCCGGCTCGACCGGAGGCGGAATGAAGACGGTCAGGATCATGCTGCTGTTCAAGCAGGGCGTGCGCGAGATATCCAAACTGGTTCATCCCCATGCGATCGTCCCCACCAAGCTCGGTGGCAAACCGGTCAGCGAGGATATCAACAATGCGGTATGGGGATTCCTGTCCCTTTACATCTTTTCCTTCACGGTCCTGTTGCTGGCAATGCTGGCCACCGGTGTCGACATGGTCACCGCCTTCTCTTCGGTGATCGCCTGTCTCAACAATCTCGGTCCCGGTCTCGGGGATGTGGTCGACAACTATGCCGGTGTGAGCGACATCGGCAAGATGATGTTGACGTTCGCCATGCTGCTTGGCCGGCTGGAACTGTATACGCTTCTCGTCCTGTTTGCGCCCGTGTTCTGGAGAGGCTAGGGCGTTGCGGCCGTTCTCAAGACTCGCGGTCGAGCCATTGGTTGACGCGCTGGATGTCGCTCTGGTCGAGGTCGCCGATGGCCTGTTCGAGGGCGAGCAGGGAGAGGATGTAGCTGTACCGGGCGTTCAGGTAGTCGGTTCTGGACTGGGACAGGTTGCGCTGGGCGTCGAGCACGTCGAGGTTGGTGGTCAGGCCGGCGTTGAAGCCCTCCTGCTTGGCTGACAGAGCGCTCTCGCCGGCGGTGATCGCTTCGCGCAGGGCTTCCACCTGGCTGATGTTTCCGGTGACGTCAAGATAGGCGGTGGTCGTCTCGGCCAGAGCCTGGCGGCGGGCGTGATCGAGCGCCTCGTGTGCGCGGTTGTACTCGATCCCGGCCCGCTCGGAGCGCAAGGACAACCCGCCGGTGAACACCGGAATGCTGACCTGCAGGTAGACCGATGCCGCATCGCTTGTCTTGCTGCCGACCTTGCCCACGGTTACCGAGCGGCTGCCCCCGGCCGTTACCCGCGGATACGTGGCATCCTGCAGTTTCTTGACTTCGAACTCGGCAACCTTGAGTTCAAGGGTCTTGGTGCGCACATCCAGATTGCTGGTCGCCGCCTGGGCCGTCCATTCGTCAATCAGGGCCGGCTGCGGCGCTGAAAGCGGTGCATCACCGAGCAGCGGTGCAAGCGCCTGCGGCGGCTGGCCGATCACCTGGCCCAGCAGCGAAATACTGACTTTGTGCAAGTTGTCGGCCTGTATCGCGTTGGCTTCAGCCTGTTTCAGGCGAGCCCGCGCATCGAACAGATCGGCCTGGGTTCCCAGCCCCACTTCCAGCCGCTCGCTTGTCAGGTCCAGCTGGCGTCGAATCGCGATGATGTCCACCCTGGCCACCTCGCGTCGGTCCTGCGCGGCGAGCACATCCAGGTAGCGCTGCGCAACCCGGAGAATCAGTTGCTGGTGCGACTGTCTCAACAGCATCGCCGAGGCCGACTGCGCCGCTTCGCTCTGGTGCACCTCGGTGCGCAGGACCCGGTCATACACCGGTACCTCCGCGCGCAGTTCCAGAAGATGGTCCTCGTGATCCTCCCAATTGTTGTGCGGGGTGTCGTCCGTCATCCGGTATCCCAGTCTGCCGGCCACGGAAACCGATCCGTGCCAGGCCGCCTCGGCAATCGGGCCGTCCAGGCTCACTGCATCGTGGCGCAGTTGCTCGGACCGATAGGCCGGGTCGTTCAGCAGTGCCAGGCGATAGACCTCCCACAAGTCCCACGATGCCGAAACCGGACGGCACCACAGCACCGACACAAGCAGAACAGCCAGACTGCGCAAGACAACCGGGGTGACATTCATGGCTGTGTAAGCTTCAGGAAACGGGTTATCGGTCAGAATTCGAAAATCGCGGACTCTCTTGCATTGTAGAGGCGTGGAGCGACGGTTTCAAACAGATTGGTTACAGAATCGTCTCCCCTGCAGATCACCGCGTGCATGACGGGATCGTGGCCCTGAATGCCGACAATCCGCCCCGATTCGCAGACCATCGGAAGAAACAGCGGTCCCAGCTCGGGGACCGATCCGGTGACCAGGGCCCGGTCGAACTGCCCGGCGTTTTCGGAGCCGACACGGCAATATGCGAAGCAGTCGTTCTCGACGACCTCGGCATTGCGAATCCCCGCTTCGGCCAGATTGTTCCGGGCGAGCGCGGCCACGTCCGGATCGATTTCGAGGCTGACGACCCGACGGCACAAGCTGGCCAGGACCGCGGTGGAATACCCGGTTCCGGTCCCGATTTCGAGAACCTCGTGGTCGGCGGTCAGGGCCAGGGTGTCGATCATCCTTGCGATGACCTTGGGCTCCAGCATGACCTGGCCGTCGGAAATCGGAATCTGCATGTCCGCAAACGCAACGTCACGATACGGCGCCGGAACGAAATGCTCGCGCGCGATGCCGTCGATCGCCTGAAGCACGTTTGTGTCCAGCACGTTCCAGGAACGGATCTGCTGTCCGATCATGTTGATTTGGGCACCGCGAATATCCATGATTCGAATCGCCGGAGGGGACGCCTGGAAGAAGAGTCGGGATGAGTATTCTACCAGTAATCACCCGTTCACTTGGGACCGGATTGGCTGTCCCGGGCGGCGGCCTGTTCTCCGCCGGACGATGGCGGCACGGATCATCGATCCGGTCCGACAGCAAAAAATCCCCGCCACCCGATACCGGGCAGCGGGGATTTCGACAGGAGGAAGGGGTTATGAAGAAGACGTTGTGTCTGTCGTTCAGGCCGCCTTCTTGACTGCGGACAGCTTGCGGGTGTCCTCGACGAACTTGGCGTTGACCGCGCCCAGCGCTTCGAGGTCGCGAGTGACCTGTTCCCCGACCTGGCGAATCACGTTCTTCTGGTCTTCGGCATAGGTCTTGAGCTCGTCCATGGTGCGCACATCAAGACCGGCGTTCAGATTCTTGAAGCCGAGTTCGGCGTAGGCCTTGAAGCTCTCCACCTGCATGCCGACGATGGCTTCGATGTTGTTCAGGACCAGCCGGTTGAATTCGACGGCCGGTGCCATAACGGCGTTGATCTGGTCTGCTTTCATTTTGAATACCTCTGAAATTGACTTGAACCATTAATTTGTGCAGTGCATCATAACAACCTGTTTTGTGCATTGCAACATATTGTTGATCACAAGTATTGATGATTAGAATCATTACTTCTTATCAAATATGGCGATGCCGGAATCGGCAAATTGGTTGTGGCGGGGCACTCAGGACGGTGTCACGCTGATGTCGGCCCGGCCGGTCACGGTGTCTCCGTCGGCCATCTGAACGCCTTCAGATCGGGATGGCCGCGGACGGGATCCGGCATGTCGTACATCAATGCTGCGGAGCCGGGGACCGGCAGCCCGATCTGGGTGCCGCAGACCCTCTCGTCCATCGCCCCGTTCGTCCGGTCGCCAAACAGGCCGGCCACGCCCGAACACCAGCGGTCCGAATGCCGGTTCTCCAGCAGGGTTGTCCGGCTCAGGTTGTAGCGGATTCCGACGCCCAGCAGTTTTCCGTATGCCTCCTTTCGCGTCCAGCAGTCCAGCATGGCGTCGTTGTGCTGCGAAGGGAGTAGCGCGTCAAATTGCATCCGTTCGGCCGGAGACAGGATCCGCCGGAATAGCCCCCGGACATTGGCGGTCCGCGGATGGATTTCAAGATCGACGCCCAACTCCCGGGTCATCGAGAAGGCGTAGAGGGCATAACCCGATGAAACGGAATAGTTGAACCGGAGTCGTCCGCGATCCCCGAGAAGCGCCGGCTTTCCCCTCGAGCCGTACCGGAAACGGATTCGGCGGGCCGGACATCCGGTGTAGGCCTCGATCAGAAGTCTCAGGCCGGCCCGGCCGTCCACATACAGGTTTCTTTTCGCCGCATCGGACATCCTTGCGGCTCGCTCCCGCTCCCGCCGGTTCAGCAGGCCAGGAGGGTCCACGTCATGCAGGGAATTCGCCAGATCCGCGGTGCGAACCAGCCACAGATGCGCCCCATCCGGCTCGATTTCCGTCGGATGGGAGGCCGGCATCCAGGTCAGTGTCCGGCTCGCCAGTCCCCGGCCCATCGAGTCACTGTTCCTCGAACGCCGAGCTGTAGTTGTTGATCCGGGCCAGTGCCGTCTCTTCGACGCTTGCATCGAGGCCCCGTTGTATCTTTTGCACGATTCGATGCTGCAGCCCCTGGCGGTCGAACATGTAGGATGCGTTGTCGATACGCAGTTCCGCAACAAATCCTTCCCCGGGCAGGTTGATGACTTCGACAAAAGCGACTTCTTTCTCGATATTAATGTCGTGCGGCATCTCGCGAAATCGTGCTGTGGGGGATGGCCGGGAAAGATCCGGCGGGGGGCCCTTCCCTGGAAATGGAATTATAAACCAACTCGCATCGGTCCCGAACGTCCGCCATGCATTTTGCGCGGCCGCTTCCATCCCGAAATGCTGTGCGTGATATACTTTCCGCGACTTTTCAAAACAGCTTATTCAACCGGTTGAATCCATGGCAACGCTTTCGATAGAACCCGCGGGCAGGGCCCGAAAAAACAGGCTCTTGAAGTCCCTGGCCCTACTTTTTTGTCTGTCCCAACTGTACGGATGCCTGCCGGCGGTGATCGGCGGCCTGGCCGGCGGGGTGGAATTGTATACCGAGCGACGGACCCTGGAGCGCAGTGCCCAGGACAACGGTCTCGAAATCAAGCTCCGGGGCGTGTACAAGCAGGACGAAATGCTGACCGACACCCACCTCAGCGTCACGGTATTCAACGGGGTGGTGCTGCTGAGCGGAGAGGTGCAGGATGACGGGCAGCGCCAGCATGCGGAAAAGGTCGCGAAGAGCTACGAGGAAACGCGAAGGGTGGTGAACGAATTGCAGCTCTCCGGCACGACCAGCCTGACCAGTCGTCTCAACGACACGGTCATTACCGGCAAGGTCAAGTCGACGATGGTGGCCAACGAGAATGTCCCGTCAACCAATATCAAGGTCGTTACCGAAAACGGTGTCGTCTATCTGCTTGGCCTGGTGACCGAGAAGGAAGGTCAGCTGGCCGTGGAAGTCGCGCAGGCGATAGGCGGCGTTCGGCAGATCGTCAAGGTGTTCGAATACATCGACGAGTAGATGCCGGGCGGCCGCATCCCGGTCCGGATTCGTCCCGTGCCGATGGAGGGGCTGGCGCGGGGCGGGCAAGTTCACCATTCTCCGGTATTCGACATGCTGCGCCAGGGCTCCCTGATCGGCAGGGCCTCGCCGTTCTGGAGCAGTTCGATCGAAATGTTATCGGGCGAGCGGATGAAGGCCATGCGACCGTCGCGGGGCGGCCGATTGATGACGATGCCTTTTTCCATCAGTTGCTCGCAGGTCGCATAGATGTCTTCGACCCGGTAGGCCAGATGGCCGAAATTGCGCCCGCCCCGGTAGTCTTCCGGATCCCAGTTGTAGGTCAGTTCCAGTTGCGGCGCATCGGATGTGATGACGCTTTCCCGGTCGGCCGGCGCGGCCAGCATGACCAGTGTGAACCGGCCTTGTTCATAATCCCGGCGGCTGATCACCGACAGGCCCAGGCCATCGCAGTAGAAATCCAGCGATGCGTCCAGATCGGACACTCGGACCATGGTGTTAAGAGCAAATAGAACTGTCCGGTTTAATAGCACATGAATTGTCCGCTATCG
>VYGS01000119.1:2131-10542 GCA_009841725.1 Gammaproteobacteria bacterium | reverse complement strand
ACTGTGCGGGGCTGTATCAGAAATGGTTCAAGGGCTCATTGATGCGGATCTTGGTGGCGGCATTCTGAAAAAACGTATTGCGATTTTTGGCCGTGGAAAAAGAGGCGGTGCCAGAACAATTGTTGCAACAAGGATGACGGATCGTTGGTTTTTCCTATACGGATTTGAGAAAAACGAAAAATCCAATATAGACAAGGATGAGTTGAAAGCGTTGCAAGAACTGGCGAAACAATATCTGGAATTTAGCGCGATGGAAATTGATCAGGCCATTGAGGATGAACTGTTTTCGGAGATATGTAATGGCGATAAAACGTAAAAGTAGAATTTTGCAGGAGGTTCATGAGATGGCCTCAGATCTTTATCACGTTGGCTTAATCGACAAACGTCGTATGCGTGAATTTGATGCATTGTGTCACCTAGATGTGCATGAAATGCCGCCAGAAAAGATCAAGCGACTTCGTGAAAAGGCGCATGTGAGTCAAGCGGTATTTGCGGCAGTGCTGAACACGAGTGTGTCGACTGTTCAAAAATGGGAAGTTGGTGATAAGCGCCCAAGTGGTCCGTCACTCAAGCTTCTCAATCTTGTCGAGAAAAAAGGCCTAGAAGGACTACTCTAAGCGTTTCTATGGTAGAAATGCCAAGATTACTCAGTGTTACGGCAAGTTTTAGCTATACTCGATTCGAGGTAAAGCAGGACTCAAGACGTTTGTGATTTAATGTCATACCAATGAGTCCAAGATAACTGCTCCTCAATAGGAATTTTGCTCTATCGCGTTATTTATCAGTTTTATGCATGACTGATTTCGGCGGAGCCGTCGTCTACGTGTCGTTCCGGGGGTTCAAGTCGTCATCTAAAGCGGGCGAGTAGTATTTCCACAATTGAAGCTTTTCAAGAATCAGTCGAACATGGAGAGATTTCATTGAACGATTGTCCCGGAAAGGCGGATGCGGTCGTCATCGGCGGAGGTATCGTCGGAACGGCTACCGCATGGAATCTTGCCAAGCGCGGGAAGAGGGTGATCCTGTATGAAAAGGGATCCGTGGCCGGTGAGCAATCGGGCAGAAATTGGGGATCCATACGCTCCCAGCGAAGGCCGCCCGAAGAATTGCCCTTGATGCTTGAGGGGATTCGGATCTGGGAAACTCTTGAAACACAACTCGAGGCAACCCTGGATTGGCGGCAACAGGGCCACATGAGGTTCTGCTATGACCGGAAACTGCTCGAGTGGGCCGAAGAATGGATCCCTGTCGGGCGTGAAAACGGCCTCGACACCCGGGTCCTGACTCCGGGCGAGTGCAGAAAACTGCTGCCCCACTATTCCGCAAAAGGGCTATTGGGGGCGCTCTACACATCGACCGACGGATGCGCCGAGCCCCAAAAAGTCGCTCCGGCCTTTGCGCAATCGGCAAGACGGCTGTCCGCTGAAATCGTCGAGCAGTGCGCGGTGCTGGAGATTCTTACCGAGAACGGTTCCGCATCCGGGGTCGTCACCGAGCGGGGGGAGACGCGGGCCGATGTCGTGATCTGCGCCGGCGGAGCCTGGACGGGCCGGCTGCTGAAGCAATTGGGAATCAGGCATCCCTCGCTATGGATCAGGGGTTCGGCGGCAAGGACTGCGCCGGTGGGCATCGACATGAGAAAGCTGGTGACATGGGGCCGCTGTGCGTGCCGCCAGCGGCCGGACGGCTCGTTGACACTGGCGGTGGCGGAGCACGGATGCCACGATGTCATGCTCGACAGCCTGCGATACGGGGCGTCCTACATGAAACTGGCCTGGAACAACCGGAATCTGCTTCGATTTTCACTGGGCAGACCCTTTTTCGATGATCTTTCAGGCCGTTTTGCGAATATTGAGAGGGCGGACAACAGGTCGCTTGATCCGGTGCCGGACAGGGCGGCGCTGGAGCGGGCGGCGAAAGCCTATGCCATCGAATACCCGTCTGCGAAACCCTTGGTCCTGACCCGGACATGGGCGGGGTGGATCGACTACATGCCGGACGCGCTGCCGGTTCTGGGCGAGGCGCCGGGCATCCCGGGACTGTTCATCGGAGCCGGATTCAGCGGTAACGGTTTCGGCATGGGCCCGGTGAGTGGAAAGGTCCTGGCCGACCTGATTTGCAATGGCAGGAGCGAGCACGATCTTCGGGCGCTTAATCCATCCCGGTTCAATTGACCGGGCCTCCGTTTGCTAAAATCAAGGCTTTCCTTCTTGCTCCAATCCTTCAACCGTTTCATCAATCATGATCGATCTGTATACCTGGTCCACTCCGAACGGCCGAAAAATCAGCATAATGCTGGAAGAGACGGGCTTGCCCTACACGGTCCATCCGATCGATATCGGAAAGGGCGATCAGCATGCCGAGTCGTATGTCGCCATGAATCCCAATGGCAAGATCCCGGTCATCACCGATCATGATACCGGGACGACGCTGTCCGAATCTGCCGCCATATTGCTGTATCTGTCCGACAAGACGGGGCGTTTCATGCCCGAGGATTCCCGGGAGCGGTGGGCTACTCTCGAGTGGCTGATGTTCCAGGTTGCCCATGTCGGCCCGATGCTGGGGCAGGTTCACCACTTCACGAGATTCAATCCGGGAACCGCTCCCTACGCCGAGGAGCGATACCTGAAGGAGGCGCTTCGGCTGTACAAGGTGATCAACACCCGGCTTGAAGGACGGGACTATCTGGCTGGCGACTACTCGATCGTCGATATGGCGACATGGCCCTGGATTGCGCGCTTTAACTGGCAGACGATCGACTTGTCCGATTATCCGAACGTCAGGCGTTGGTATCTTGATATTGCCGCACGTCCGGCTGTGCAGAAAGCCTGGCACGTTCCACCAAGCGATCAGCCGATTCCCATGCCCTGAACGCCCATCCGTTCAGGCTTGTGACGCCTGTATCCCCATGGCCGCCAGAGGCTTGATCATGCGGGTCAACTCGAGCGCCCGGTCACTTGAGGCGTTGCCGTCGATCGCACGCTTCTTGACGCCCTGCAGGATTGCAGCGAAACGGAAAAAACTGAAGGCCATGTAGAAATTCCAATCGGGTATGCCGTCAATCCCCCGTCTTTGGCAGTATTGATCGACATACTCGGATTCTCCCGGGATTCCGAGCCGTTCTCGATCGGCGTTGCCGAGGCCGGGCAGGACATCGTTGTCCGGAAAGCGCAGCTGCATGCACTGATAGGCGATGTCCGCGAAGGGGTGGCCCAGCGTGCTCAGCTCCCAGTCCAGTATGGCCAGGATTTCCAGTCGTTCCGGATGGAAAATCAGGTTGTCCATCCGATAGTCGCCATGGACCACGCAGCATGCTCAGTCGTCCTCGGGCAGATTCTCCCCGAGCCATCCCGACAGGAAGTCCATCTCTGCGATGGCTTCCGTGGCCGAATGTTGGTACTGGCGCGTCCAGCGATCGGTCTGGCGGGCGAAGTAGCTTCCCGGCTTGCCGAAGTCGGCAAGACCGGCGGATTCGGGGTTTACCGAATGAAGAGCCGCCAGTACCCGGTTCATCTCGTCGTAAATCCTCTTTCTCCGAAGGGGGTCCAGCCCCGGCAGGGAAGGGTTCCAGAAAATCGTCCCGTCGACATGTTCCATGACGAAGAACACGGTTCCGACGATGGTCTCGTCCGTGCACAGGTGCCGGGTGCGGGGAACCGGAATGCCGGCACCGGCCAGCGCGCTCATGACCCGGTATTCCCGGTCCACGGCATGGGCCGAAGGCAACAGCTTGCCGTCCGGCTTTCGTCTCAAGACGTATTGTGCCCCGGGGGTGGTCAGTCGGTAGGTCGGATTCGACTGGCCGTCGGGGAATTTGAAGATTTCGACTGGACCCTTGAAGGGCGGCATGCTCTCTTCAAGGTATGCGACAAGAGCGTCCCGACCGGCCGGGTCAAGGTTCTGCATAACGGGCAATGACCTGTTTTCCGAGCGCCATGTGGTGCACCTGATCGGGGCCGTCGGCCTGTCGGCACCAGCGTGCATAGTTGAACGCCTCGGCCATGAAATAGTCTTCGCTCAAGCCTCCGGCACCGTGCATCTGCATACACCGGTCGATGATGCGCTGTGCCATGATCGGAACGCTTGTCTTGCTTGCGGCGATCAGGTCCCGTGCCGCCTTGGGGCCGGATTCATCCATCTTCCTGCACGTCTCGTGCACCAGCAGGCGGGCCATATGAATCTCGGAGAATGACTTTGAAATATCTTCTCTAATCGATTGATTATGAGATAGCAATGAACCGAATACCGTTCGTTGATCAACCCGTCTGCAGGCCAATTCCAGGGATCGTTGGGAGGCACCGATCAGCCGCATGCAGTGATGGATCCGTCCGGGGCCGAGACGACCCTGCGCAATTTCAAAGCCCCGTCCCGGTCCGAGCAGAATGTTCCCGGACGGCACCCGTACGTTTTCAAAGAGAATCTCGGCATGCCCGAACGGCGCATCGTCATAGCCGAGCGTGGTCAGGGGGCGGACCAGGGTCATTCCCGGCGTGTCCCGGGGCACCAGCACCTGGCTTTGCTGGCGGTGCCGGTCGGGATTGCCGGGATCGGTCTTGCCCATCACGATCAGCAATCGCGCATTCTCGTGCAGGGCGCCGGTGATGAACCATTTCCTTCCGTTCAGCACCCAGTGATCGCCGTGTCGATCGATTCTCATTCCGATGTTGGTTGCGTCGCTCGATGCCACGTCCGGTTCCGTCATGGCGTAGGATGAACGGATTTCTCCCTTGAGCAGCGGAACCAGCCAGGCTTTCTGCTGTTCCGCCGTGCCGTATTTCATCAGGACCTCCATGTTTCCGGTATCCGGCGCATTGCAGTTGAAAACTTCCGGCGACCAGAGAACACGGCCCATTTCCTCCGCAAGCGGGGCATATTCCAGATGGGTCAGGCCGCTCGTGTTCCAGAAATGACCGTGGTCGACGTGAAGAAACAGGTTCCACAGCCCCTGCTTGCGGGCAAGTTCCTTGAGTTCCCGGATCAGGGCAGGGCTCTTGAATCGGTCTTTTGCCGAATTGAGGGCGTTACGGTAGGCCACTTCGTTGGGATAGACATGCCCGAGCATGAACTCTTTCAACCGATCGAGAAGCTTTTCCGGGGGAGTATTCATGTCCATAGGGTCGATGCAAGAGTGTCCACGGTGTCGGTTGTCTCGTGCGACAGGGTCAGATTATCGCCTTTTCCAGAAACGGCCGATTTTCGATGATCCGGTCGAATCCCAGGGGCGACAGGTCCAGCTCGCGATAGGCGCCGTAAATGACAAGCTCCGCAATCCCGCACCCGACAGCGGGCGACTGCTGAAGCCCGTGTCCGGAAAACCCGTTGGCGAAGATGAAATTTGCAATGTCCGGATGGAATCCCAGGACCGCATTCTGATCAAGGGTATTGTAGGCATAATATCCGACCCAGGTGTTCACGACCTTTGCCGATTCGAACGCAGGGACGCGATGCGCCAGGGCCGGCCACGCAACATTCTCCCACAGGAATTTCTCGTGCTCAGAATCATCCTCTCTCCACATTTCGTCCACTTCTTCAGGCGGACACCCGCACAGATAATACTGGCCGTCCGCGCGAAAGTGCACTCCGACCGGGTCGATCACAAGCGGGAGCCGGCATTCGATCGGGTTTCTCGAATCGAAAACAAAATTATGGCATTGCCGGGGCTCGACCGGAAGGGAGGAGCCGACCATGCGCGCAATCCTTGAGGCTTCGGGACCTGCGGCATTGATCAGGGCGCCGGCCTTGACGGTGCCTCCATTGGCCAGTCGAATCCGCTCGACCCGGTTTCCGCCCATTTCGATTCCGACCACCTCGTTCTCGATGTATTCGGCGCCGTTTTCACGCGCCTTGCGTTTCCACCAGTAAAACATCGTATGGCCGTCAAAATACCCTTCGTCCACGGGATTATGGCTGCCGAGCAGGATGTCATCGAAATTCAGATCCCGGAAGCGGTTCTTCAATTGGCCGGGATCGAGGATCTCGGTGCTCACTTCCATTTCATGGTGAAGGCATGCATTGCGTTTTAAACTATTCGCGTATCCAATTGTATCAGCGAGATAAAGATATCCAAAACTGTCCAGGGTGATGTCCGGAATACCGGGATCGCCCCCCAGCCGTTCGCGGAAATTCTTGAGGTAGCTCAAACCGTATTGGGATATCCGGATGTTCAGGCCATTGGAAAACTGCTGGCGGATACAGCTGTTGGTCGCCGCCGTCGATGATTTCTCATAGCTTGGATCCTTCTCCACGACCAGCACGGAGCCGTTGAACTGCGGATTCGATACGAGATGCCAGGCGATGGAAGAGCCGATGATGGCGCCTCCAACGATCACGACATCGTACATCGATGCCGCGGGGCGGACGTGCCAGGAAGAAATTTTCAAGACGGGGCAGGGCCGGATTTGTCGTGAACGGAATTATATCGGATTGCCGGCAGCACCCACGGCCTGCCACGGCGAAGGGCTGCATTGGGTCATCCGACAGTGCCTGTGCCGACCAGTTCCCCGATCCTCGACGGCTTGACCCCGAGCTCAAGGAGGATGGAACGAGTGTGTTCGCCCGGAGCGGGTGCGCCATGCCGGACCAACGAATCGGTTCTGGAGAATCTCGGAGCCGGGGCGGGCTGGACAATGCCGTCGACGGTAACATGGCTTGATCTTGCGCGGTTGGCAGGATGGCGAGGCGCTTCTTCCAGATCCAGAACCGGGGAGAGACAGGCATCCGTTCCCTCCAGCAACTCGCACCATTCCTGCCGCGACCGTGTCTTGAAAATGGAAGCCAGCAGTTCGCGATAGGCGGGCCATCTTGACGGATCATTGCGATTCGGGACATCGTCCTGATCCAGGCCCAGCGCATCGAGAAGGAATGCGTGAAACTTGTGCTCAAGGGCACTGATCGTGATGAATTTGCCGTTCGCGCATTCGTACACGTTGTAGTGATGCGCTCCGCCATCAAGCAGGTTGACGCCGCGCCGATGTGGGTCCCAGCTGTCCTTTCCGATCATTTCATGGATGCTGATCAACTGCAGGATGGCGCCGTCGACCATGGCCGCATCGACGACCTGGCCCCGTCCGGACTTTCCCCGTTCCAGCAACGCCGCCAGGATTCCGTTCAGGAGCAGCATGCCGCCTCCGCCCATGTCGGCAACCATGTTGAGCGGAATCTGCGGCTTGGCGCCGTCCTCTCCGATGGCATGCAGGGCACCGGTTATGGACAGATACCCGAGGTCGTGGCCGGGAGAGTTGGCGAGCGGCCCGTCCTGTCCCCAACCGGTGATCCGTCCGTAAACCAGCCCGGGATTTCGCTCAAGGCAGACTTCGGGACCCAGCCCCAGTCGTTCGCAGACTCCGGGCCGATAGGGATCGATCAGGACGTCGGCACGCTCGACGAGCTTGAGAATCACCGACAATCCTTCAGGATGCTTGAGATTCACGGCGATCGATTCCTTCCCGCGCATGCCGATGGAATTCCCTCTCTCGCCGTTCCCGGGCATTCTCTCGACAAGAATCACCCGCGCACCCATGTCGGAAAGCATCATGCCGGCCATCGGACCCGGACCGATTCCGGCAAGCTCTATGGCCGTGTAACCGCTCAGACTACCCATACCTTGATTTACCGAATATTGAATTGCCGAAGCCCGATATTTTAAGTCATGACCGGCTCGGACGAGCGCTGACGGCGTGCTTGTCGATTCCCTTGTTTCTGCGGGCCTCGCGATTTCGGCAAGTTGCGGTGAACCGGGTATAATCCGATGCCGTTACGTCGGCGCTGGATGTTTGGTAGTTTTGAAACAGGTCAGAACAATAAATACATATAAACAGTATAATGAAGATTCATTCTCACAAAAAAGATTATAAATGAAGGTGGCTCTGATCAAGGGGGACGGCATCGGCGTCGATGTCGCCGAGGCTGCCAGGACCGTGGTCGATGCAGCGATAGGCATCATGAAGGCACCCGAGCTCGAGTATTGCGAGATTCAGGCCGGAGCGGGCTACTTTCTTGAGACCGGCCGGGACATCGAGCCCGGGGGAGAGGAAATGGCGGGGGAATGCGATGCGATTTTGCTCGGCGCGATCGGTCTTCCCTCGGTCCGCACCGAAGAAGGGACCGAGATCATGCCCCATCTCCGGCTTCGGGAGCGCTACGATCTGTATGCCGGGGTCCGGCCGGTTCGCGCCTATTCCGATCTGACACGCCGACTGTCCGATCCGCGCGCGGCTGGAATTGATCTGGTGATACTGAGGGAAAACACGGAAGGCCTGTTCTACACGGCTTCGACAAGCGGTCGCCAGCAGGTTGCCAACGACTATGAGGTTCGCGAGACACTCCGGATCACCCGCTCCAATACCGAAAAGCTGCACCGTTTCGCGTTTCGGCTCGCTAGAAAGCGCAAGGCCCTTGGCAGGCCGGGGCGG
>VYGS01000119.1:0-2121 GCA_009841725.1 Gammaproteobacteria bacterium | reverse complement strand
TTTTCCGAGGGATTTTCGATGAAATCGCCCCGGAATTTCCGGATGTCGAGATCTCGTACAACCATGTTGACGCCCAAGCCCTCGACATGATTCGACGACCGTGGGAATTCGGGGTTCTGGTCATGGAAAACATGTTTGGCGACATATTGTCCGATCTGGGTGGCGGCCTTGTCGGCGGCATGGGCATGGCGCCCTGTGCCGAAATCGGCGATCACATCGGGTTGTTCCAGCCGTCTCACGGGACTGCTCCCGATATAATGGGGCGGGATCTCGCGAATCCACTGGCCGGAATACTCGCCGGCGCAATGATGCTGGATTATCTTGCCGAGAAATCCGGTGACGAAGCCTTGGAACGCTCCTCGCGTCTGATTGACCAGGCGATTGAGCGGGGCTTCGCGGAAGATCGGCTCCGGCCCTGTGAATTGGGCGGAGACATGGGCACGCAGGCCGTCACGGACGAGGTGCTTGCACTGATCAGGCTGTGCACGGCAGAGCTGTCCGAAACCTCCTGACTCTAAAAGTTGATCTTCAGGAATTCCTGCTCCTGTCCCGCTGCAATTGGGTTGGCCGTCCGAGTCTCGGATATGATAATGATTGATGCGCGGGAGGTTCCTGATGAATCAAGAGGGTGAACTGCAGATACGCCATGGCCGATGCCTATGTGGCGACATCGCGTTTGTCGCCCGGGGAAAACCACTCTGGGTGTTGCACTGCCACTGCCGCAGTTGCAGGCTGAATACCGGCTCGGCAATGGCGACTTTCGTGGGATACCGGCCAGAACAGGTCGCATTTACCGGGAGCCGTTCACAGTTCAATTCGTCTCCCGGCGTCAGGCGATGTTTCTGTGCCCGTTGCGGTACCCCGGTGAGTTTCGAGGCGGATCGGTATCCCGGAGAAATCCATCTCTACATCGGCGCCTTTGATGATCCGGAATCCTTGCCTCCGCAGGCCCACGTGCATTTTGACGAACACATCCACTGGCTCAACATTGCCGACAGTCTGCCGCGCAAGCCGGGAGTCGGTTATGAGTAATGCTCTAGCGTATGCAGACGAGGAGTTTCTTCAGTTCAGGTAGCCCCGCAACCTGTCGTACTTCCTGATCTGTACATGCGACAGCTCTTTGGCAGACTCGATATGCGCGAGCAGGTGGATTGCCTGGAGTTGACCGCGCATGGTTCCGAGATGTCCGGTCACCCGTGTCATTTCCTGGATTGAGGGTTTCCCGGAAGCAAACAGTTCCGCAAGATGACTCTCGGCCATGATGATGTCCTCGCCCTTGGCTATTGCCCGGGACTTCATCCTGTCATGGATTGCCCGGATGCGACTCACCTGATCGTTGCTGAGGCCGAGCTCGGGCGCCAGTTCAAGCAGGTGCTTTGGTCCGGGAAAGTGGTTCAGTTCAGCCGCCCGGGCGAGTCCCATTCCTTCACCGTGCCGCAGCTCACTCACTTCCTCGTCAGTCAGGCTTGCCACTTCGGTGCCTCGGGAATGGGCATAAGGCGACAATTCGTGGGCGTGCTGTGCCGTAGCCGGCATCGAAGCCATTGCAAGCAGATAGATGCCGGTTAGCCATGCGGATGCAAAAATCGCTGTTTTCATTGTTATCTCCAATCGATTTAAAAAGACAACGAGTTAACCCGGATACTACCAGAGAGACGAAATCTCCGGCCATGCGGAGGTGGCGATGGCGGGAAAAAATTCATCGATGTCTGGGCAGTGAGAACTACACGCCGACAGGCCCTTGATACGCATTCTGCGTTCCTTTCCATGTGCTTGGAACGAAGCATGGCCGAAAACGGACTGGAAGTTCAGAAGCTACGGTTTTGCATGTATTACCAAAATCGGCGGCTGCAACAACATCTTTTACATTCATGAAGGCTATGTCATGAAATACAATCGAGCTGGATACGGCGGGAGTCAGGTGCTTCACCGATGACAGTATGAGACCGCGATGAAAGTGGGCAGCACCAGAGTGATTGGTGTAATGTAAGTCAGGTACAATTAGCCAGGAGAAATCAACATGTCCAAGAGGGAAGATCTGGTGCCCATCCTGCCTGATAATCGGCCTGTTGCCGAGATCAAGAACAAGGATTGCCAACCTGCATGAAAGCATTTGAAAGC
>VYGS01000059.1 GCA_009841725.1 Gammaproteobacteria bacterium | reverse complement strand
GATAGCGGACAATTCATGTGCTATTAAACCGGACAGTTCTATTTGCTCTTAACAACAGGCGCAAGAATCCGGATCGACGTGCTCGGCATCGAGGGCACCTCCGCGCGCAGTGTCTGTGGGCCCGGCCATCCGGCGCGGATCAGCGGGGCATCAGCAGGAATCGGCAGATCCACTTGAGCACCGTCTGCGAGTGCAGCGACTTCTCCTTGAGGGAGCGGATCGTGGACGCGTAGATTTCCGGCCCGATGAGGTCCTTGCGAAAATCGGCCCGGAATCGGCAGAATTCCCGCGAAAACTCGGGATGGCCCTGGATGCCGAGCATTGTCGTGCCGGAGACGATCATGCTGTGGGGGCAGAACCGGTTGCTGGCGATGGTCTCGAACATCGGCGGCACTTCGACCACCTGATCCTGATGGATCACCACCAGGTTGTACACGTCGCCGTCGAGCATCTCGTAGTCCGTCATCCAGGGCTGGCGGCGGGTGATCGTCGAGGCATGAATGCCGAACCCCCAGCCGGCAGGGGATTTTTCCGTGCGCCCGCCGAGCGCATGCGCGATCGCCTGATGGCCGAAGCACACCCCGACCACCCGGGATCGGGAATCCCGGCAATCGCGGATGAATTGCAGCAGATCGCCGATCCATGGCCGGTCCTCGTAGACGCCGTATCGCGAACCGGTGACGATATACCCGGCATAGTCCCCGGGCGAGTCCGGCGGGGATTCCCCCTCGAAGCAACGGATCGGAACCAGATCGATCGATGTGCGCTCCGAATCCAGGCCGTGCTGGTACATGTTGCTGTAGGTGCCGTACAGGTCCTGCGAGTCCCGGTCCACGTCGTCGCAAAGCAGCAGTCCGATGCGTGTCTGGTGCGATCTGTTCATGCGAAATCGATGGTCCGGCGAGCGTGTTCCCGAAGGGGAATTGTAGTACCATTCCGGCTATCGAAAAAGCCATTGTTATCGGAAGCAGACATGCTAAGAGGAAGCCTTGTTGCGCTTGTCACCCCCATGCACCCGGACGGGACGGTCGACTTCGAGAGTCTGGCCGGCCTCGTGGATTTTCATGTCGAAAGCGGGACCCGTGCCATCATCTCGGTCGGAACGACCGGCGAATCGGCGACCCTGACCGTCGACGAGCAGATCGAAGTGATTGCCAAGACCGTGGAATACGTGTCCGGGCGGATTCCGGTCATCGCCGGCACGGGCGCGAACTCGACCGCCGAGGCGCTCGAGCTGACCGAACGCGCGGCCCGGTACGACATCCACGCCTGCCTGCAGGTGGTGCCGTACTACAACAAGCCGACGCAGCACGGGCTGGTGGCGCATTTTTCCCACATCGCGGAACGCGTCGACGTGCCGCAAATCCTGTACAACGTTCCGGGCCGGACGTCGCTCGACATGGTCAACGACACCGTGGTCCGGCTGTCCGAAGTGCCGAACATCGTCGGCATCAAGGACGCGACGTCGGACATTCCCAGGGTTGCGGATTTGAAGACCCGATGCGGAAGCGATTTCGCGGTGTATTCCGGCAACGACGACACCGCGCTCGAGTTGATGAAGGCCGGCGGGGACGGCTGCATTTCCGTCACCGCGAATGTCACCCCCGCTCTCATGAGCGAAATGTGCAGCGCGGCGCTCGACGGGGATCTTGCCAGGGCGGAGGAACTGAATGACCGGCTGAATCCCCTGCACGACGCCCTGTTTCTCGAATCCAACCCGATTCCCTCGAAATGGGCCCTTCGGGCGATGGGACGTATCCGGGACGGGATTCGACTCCCGATGACCTGGTTGTCCGAGGAGTTTCACGATCCGGTCCGCCGCGCGATGAAGATCGCCGGGGCCGCCTGACCCGCCTCCCGTCTGTCCGACGCATGATCCTGACGCTCTACGGGGGCGAAGCGCTTTCGGAGTTTCGCCGCCGCCGTGTCGTGCGGGATCTTGCCAGGGCGTTGGGCGGCTGCGAAGACATCCGGGTCCGCCACATCTACTTCATCGAACTCGAGAGGCAGCCGGATCCGGAACACGCCGAGACGATCCGCGCCCTGCTCGGAATCGAAAATCCGGACACCGCCCGCGCCTCTTCGCGCACGGCCGATGGCGGCCCGCGATTGCTGGTCGTGCCGCGCATCGGGACCATCTCCCCCTGGTCGAGCAAGGCCACGGACATCTTTCACCTGTGCGGACTGGAGCCGGTCGTTCGTGTCGAGAGGGGATTCTCCTGGGCGTTTCGCGGCGTCGGGAAAGGATTTGCCGCGTCCGGCCACGACATACTCGGCGGCATCGTCTACGATCCGATGACGCAATCGGTTCTCGGGAACGAATCGCAGGCCGAAGCCCTGTTCGTCCATGCGGTTCCCGCTCCGCTGTCCGTAGTCGATGTCCTGGGAGGCGGACGCGAGGCGCTGGTTCGGGCCAATGACGAATCCGGCTTTGCCCTGAATGCGGCGGAACTCGACTACCTTCATGACCGGTTCGTCCGGATGGGCCGAAATCCGACCGACGCCGAGCTCATGATGTTCGCCCAGATCAACTCCGAGCATTGCCGCCACAAGATCTTCAATTCGAGATGGACGATAGACGGACAGGCGGCCGACCATTCCCTGTTCGGGATGATCCGACAGACCCATGCCTCGAATCCGGCCGGAACGCTGTCCGCCTATTCGGACAACGCCGCCGTCATCGAGGGTGACCCCATTGCCCGGTTTGCCCCCGGCACTGCGGATCGGGTCTACGCCTATGGCGACGAGACGCAGCACTACACGATCAAGGTCGAGACCCACAACCATCCGGTCGCGATCTCGCCCTATCCGGGTGCCGCAACCGGCTCCGGCGGCGAGATCCGCGACGAGGGGGCGACGGGCCGGGGCGGCCGCCCGCGGGCCGGGCTGGTCGGCTATTCCGTGTCCCATCTTCGGCTCCCCGGCATGGCGCGGCCCTGGGAAGGTCCTGAAAGCCGTCCCGGCCGGATCGCCAGCCCCCTGCAGATCATGACCGAGGCCCCTGTCGGGGCGGCGGCCTTCAACAACGAGTTCGGGCGGCCCTGCGTATCCGGCTATTTCAGGGTCTTCGAATCGGAATCCGCAGACGGCGGCGTACGCCACGGATATCACAAGCCGATCATGCTCGCTGGCGGCGTGGGAGGCATCCGGCCCGATCATGTCGAGAAGGGAAAGATTCCCGAGCGGACTCCGATCGTGGTCCTCGGCGGCCCGGGAATGCTGATCGGGCTCGGAGGCGGTTCCGCCTCGAGCACCGCCTCCGGCAGTTCTGCCGAGGAGCTTGACTTCGCCTCGGTGCAGCGCGAGAACGCGGAAATGCAGCGGCGCTGCCAGGAGGTCATCAACGCATGTTGCGAGCTGGGGCCGGACAGTCCGATTCTCTCCATTCACGATGTCGGGGCGGGCGGGTTGTGCAACGCGCTGCCGGAGCTTGTTCACGACTCCCTGTGCGGCGGAGTGTTCGAGTTGCGGAACGTTCCGAACGACGAGCCGTCCATGTCGCCGATGCAGGTGTGGTGCAACGAGTCCCAGGAGCGCTATGTCCTCGCTGTCGAGCGCGACCGGCTGGAAATGTTCGAGAAACTCTGCCGCAGGGAGCGTTGTCCGCATGCCGTGGTCGGCGAAGCGGTCTCCGAGCGGAAACTGGTGCTGACGGACGCGCTGTTCGAAAACGATCCCGACCCGGTCGACCTGCCCATGGAATTCCTGTTCGACTTCGCGCCTCGGATGGAGCGCGACGCCGTCAGCGAAGCACCGCCGCCGAAGGCGCCGGGCAGATGGGAGGAGCCGCTTGACGAATTGCTCGACAGGGTGCTCGGCCACCCGACGGTCGGCGACAAGACCTTTCTCGTGACTATCGGCGATCGAAGCGTCACGGGGCTGATTGCACGGGACCAGATGGTGGGACGGTGGCAGGTTCCGGTGGCGGATGTCGGGATCGCGGCATCCGGGTACCGCTCGCATTCCGGGCAGGCCATGGGCATCGGCGAGCGGACTCCGGTGGCGGTTGTCGATGCGCCGGCGAGCGGGCGCATGGCGATCGGCGAGGCCGTCACGAATCTGGCCGCGGCGGACATCGGGGAGATCGGGAAGATCCGCCTGTCGGCCAACTGGATGGTGGCGGCCGGGGAGCCCGGGCACGACGCGGCCCTTTACGAAACCGTCCGCTCGGTCACGCAGGACGTCTGCACCACGCTCGGCCTCTCCATTCCCGTCGGCAAGGACTCGATGTCCATGCGAACCGTGTGGCAGGACTCTGAAGGGCACGAACGCAAGGTGGTGGCCCCGTTGTCGCTGATCGTGAGCGGATTTGCGCAAGTTCGGGATGTGCGCGCCACCCTGACGCCCGAACTGGTGCAGGACGGCCGGGACACGGTGCTGCTGCTTGTCGATCTGGGGCGGGGAAAGAATCGGTTGGGAGGAAGCATCCTGGCTCAGGTGACCGGCCAGCCGCAGGACGATCCCGCCGATCTCGACGAGCCGGACTGGCTCGGGAAATTCTTCGGCTTCGTCCAGGCGCTGTTGAAGAACCGGCTTGCCCTGGCCTACCACGACCGCTCCGACGGGGGGCTGGTCTCGGCCGTCTGCGAGATGATGTTTGCCGCGCGCTGCGGCATCTCGCTCACGATCCCGCAGACCGAACGCGACATTCCGGGCTACCTGTTCAACGAGGAGCTCGGAGCGGTGATCCAGGTCGAGCGGAGCCGGATGCCCGAAGTCGAAAAATGGGCCCGGTCATGGGGTGTGGACGATCTCGTCAGCGAAATCGGCGCCGTCAACCCGGACGACCGGCTGGACATTCTCAAGGGGGACGCTCTGCTGCTGTCGCAGTCCCGCACGGTCTGTCAGCAGGCCTGGTCGAGCAGCACCTGGCAGATGCAGCGGCTGCGCGACAATCCGGCCTGTGCGGACCGGGAATATCTCAGGATCGCGGACCGGGACGATCCCGGGCTGTTCTGCCGCCTGACCTTCGAACACGATCAGGATCTGTCCAGGCGGATATTCGAAGCCCCGCACATTCATGCCGACCGGCCCCGGGTCGCGATCCTGCGCGAACAGGGCGTCAACGGCCACGTCGAGCTGGCGGCCGCGTTCGAGTTCGCCGGCTTCTCGCCGCACGACGTCACGATGACCGACATCGTGGCCGGTCTCGGCCTGGAGGAATTTCAGGGGCTGGCCGCCGGAGGGGGATTCTCGTTCGGAGACGTGCTCGGCGCGGGAGCGGGGTGGGGCAAATCGATCCTGTACAACGCCGCGCTCAAGGATGCCTTCGAGGCGTTCTTCGCCCGGTCCGATACCTTCGCGCTCGGCATCTGCAACGGCTGCCAGATGTTCTCGAGCATCCGGGAGATCATTCCGGGCGCACAGCACTGGCCGGATTTCGTGCGCAATGCCTCGGAGCAGTTCGAGGCCCGTTTCGTCATGACGGAAATCCTGTCGGAGACCTCGATCCTGATGGCCGGCATGAAGGGCTCCATGATCCCCGTCTCGACCGCTCACGGCGAGGGGAGGGTGCGGTTCAGGGATGCCGCGGATTCGGCCGCGCTCGAGACGGGCGATCAGGTCTGTCTGCGATTCGTGGACAACCGGGGCCGTCCGACGGACCACTATCCCCTGAATCCCAACGGCTCGTCCGGAGGGTTGACCGGGTTCACCAGCCGGGACGGCCGCTTCACGATCATGATGCCGCATCCCGAGCGCGTCGTGCGCACCGTCTCGAATTCCTGGCATCCCGACGGCTGGGGCGAATACAGCCCCTGGATCAGGATGTTCCTAAACGCGCGGAACTGGATCGGATAGGTCCCGCCGCGCCTACATGTTGGCGTAGTTCGGTCCCCCGGCACCTTCGGGCGTCACCCAGTTGATGTTTCCGGTCGGATCCTTGATGTCGCAGGTCTTGCAGTGCACGCAGTTCTGCGCATTGATCTGCAGCCGTTTCGACCCGTCCTCGTCGACGAACTCGTAGACGCCGGCCGGGCAGAAGCGCTCCTCCGGTCCCGCGTACCGGCTCAGGTTCCATTCGACCGCCCTGGAGGGCTCGGCGAGACAGAGGTGGACCGGCTGGTCCTCCTCGTGGTTCGTGCTGGATAGAAACACCGAGGAGGTCTTGTCGAAACTGAGCACGCCGTCCGGTTTCGGGTAGTCGATCGGCTGGAACCGCTCGGCCTCCTGAAGCGACTCGTGGTCGGGAACCGGATCGGACAGCTTGAAAGGCATTTTTCCCGAGAACCAGTTCTGGTCCATGTAGTTGTAGGCCCCGCCCATCCATACGCCGAACTTGTGAAGGGCCGCGCCGAAATTCCGGGACCGGTGGAGTTCCTGGTAGAGCCACGAGGACTTGAAGTGGTGCTCGAAGTCGTCGAGGGCGCTCTCGCCCTGGAGAAACCGGAACACCGACTCCGCGGCCAGGAGGCCGGACTTCATCGCGGTGTGCGATCCCTTGATCTTGGAAAAGTTGAGCGTCCCGGCGTCGCACCCGATCAGCAGCGCATTGGGCAGGGTCATCTTGGGCAGGGCGTTGAGGCCGCCCTTGGTGATCGCCCGGGCGCCGTAGGCGATCCGCTCGCCGCCTTCGAGATACTGCCGGATGACGGGATGGTGCTTGAATCGCTGCAACTCGTCGAAAGGGCTGATGTACGGGTTGGCATAGCCGAGATCCGTGATCAGACCCATGGACACGAGATCGTCACCGAGGTGGTACAGGAACGAACCGCCCGACGCGCCGTGCTCGGACAGCGGCCAGCCGCCGCCGTGGACGACGAGACCGGCCTCGTGCCTGGAGGAGTCGATCTTCCACAACTCCTTGATCCCGATCCCGTAGTGCTGGGTCTGGGCAGAGCGGTCCAGCTCGAACTTTCGGATCAGCTCCTTGCCCAGGTGTCCGCGGCACCCTTCGGCAAAGACCGTGACCGCCGCGTGAAGCTCCATTCCCGGCTCGTAGCTGTCTTTCGGCTGGCCGTCGGCCCCGCGTCCCATCTCCCCGGTGGCGACGCCCTTGATGCTGCCGTCCTCGTGATACAGGACTTCCGACGCGGGAAAGCCGGGGTAGATTTCCACGCCGAGATTTTCCGCCTGCTGGGCCAGCCACCGGCACAGCTCGCCCAGACTGATGATGTAGTTGCCCTCGTTGTGCATGGGCTTGGGGACCATCCAGAGCGGCATCCGGCTCGCCCTGGACGCGTTCTTGAACAGGTAGACCTGATCCCGGGTCACCGGAGTGTTGAGCGGCGCCTCCATGTCCTTCCAGTCCGGGAACAGCTCGTTCAGCGCTCTCGGCTCGAACAGGGCGCCCGAGAGGATGTGGGCGCCGACTTCGGAACCCTTCTCCAAAACGACCACGGACAGCTCCCTGCCGTTTTCGGTGGCGAGTTGCATCAGGCGGCAGGCCGTGGCGAGGCCGGCCGGTCCCGCCCCCACGACAACGACATCGACTTCCATCGATTCGCGTTCAGGCAGTTCTTGCGTCATGCTGGGTTTCCAAGAGATGTTGAATGGGAAAAATTGCCGATATTTTGCTACCGATAACTGTAAAATGCCAGTTTTTCATTTGCCGGTCCCCGTATTATGCCCGACTCCCCGACAGCCGAAACCCGATCCGATCCCGCGGCATCCCGCCTGAGGGATCTGCACGACCGGGTCATGATGCCGAACTATGCGCCGATGGACATCGTGCCGGTTCGGGGCCGGGGCTCGTGGCTGTGGGACGAGTCCGGAAAGCGGTACCTGGATTTTGCCGGAGGAATCGCCGTTTCCGCATTGGGGCATGCCCATCCCGAACTGGTCAAGGCGCTCACCGAACAGGCCGGGAAACTCTGGCACGTCAGCAATCTTCTGACCAACGCCCCGGCGCTCGAACTGGCGCGCAAGCTGTGCGCCGCGACCTTCGCCGAGAAGGTGTTTTTCGCCAATTCGGGAGCCGAGGCCAACGAGGCGGCTCTGAAACTCGCCCGCCGGGTCGCGCACGACCGGCACGGCGAGGACAAGCACGAGATTCTGGCCTTCGACAACGCGTTTCACGGTCGTACCCTGTTTACGGTCTGTGCCGGAGGGCAGCCGGCCTACAGCCGCGGGTTTGGGCCGGTCCCGTCCGGCATTTCGCACCTTCCGTACAACGACCCCGCCGCCGCGGCCAAGTGGTTCGAAAAGAACGGGGAGAGGACGTGCGCCGTGATCGTCGAGCCCTGCCAGGGCGAGGGCGGCGTGACCCCCGCCACGCGGAAATTCGTCCAGACGCTCCGAGCATGCTGCGACCGGTACGACGCCCTGCTCATTTTCGACGAGGTGCAGACGGGCATGGGCCGGTCCGGTTCGCTCTATCTCTACGAGAGGCTCGGCGTCGTTCCGGACATCCTGACGACGGCCAAGGCGCTCGGCTGCGGCTTCCCGGTCAGCGCCGTCCTGACCACCGACCCGATCGCCGGCCATCTGGTGGTGGGCAGCCACGGAAGCACCTTCGGCGGCAATCCGATGGCCTGCGCCGTCGCCGGCAAGGTGCTTGAGATCATCAACTCGCCCGAGCTGCTCGGCAACGTGGAGCAGCGAAGCCAGCAACTGATCGCGGGGATCGAGGCGCTGAACGCGAAGCACGGACTGTTCAGCGAGATACGCGGCATCGGCCTCTTGCTCGGCTGCGAGCTCGAATCGCGGTACGCGGGCAAGGCCCGCAATCTCCTGTCCGCATGCACCGAATCGGGACTGCTGACCCTGGTGGCCGGGCCCGGCGTGCTCAGGCTGGCACCGCCGCTCAACATCAGCGAGGCGGAAGTCGAGGAAGGGCTGGCGCGTCTCGACCGGTCGGTCGAGCGATTTCTCAAGTCCGCGGACCGATCCGCGTAAGCCGGGCCCGGACGCCGAGCCGGCGTCGGGCGGGATCAGGCCACCCTGTCCCGGGGTTCCCGTCCGCTGAAATACGCGTCCAGGTTGTCGAGCGCGCGAAATCCCATCGCGTCGCGGGTCTCGAAGGTCGCGCTTCCGATGTGCGGGAGCATGAAGACGTTCGGATGTCCGGCAAAGGCGGGATTGCCTCCCGGCTCCGTCTGGAAACAGTCGAGCCCCGCCGCGGCGACCTTGCCGCTGTCGAGCGCCTCCAGCAAGGCGCTCTCGTCCACCAGCGCCCCCCGGGCGGTATTGACGAGAATCGCATTGTCGGGAAGCATCGAGAACGCCCTCGCATTCATCAGCCCCCGGGTTTCGGCGGTGGCCGGGCAATGCAGCGACAGGAACTCCGACACCTCGAGCAGGGAATCGAGCTCGGCATGGAACACGGCGCCGTTCTCGAGTTCCGGATCAAGTCGGCTGCGGTTGTGGTAATGGATTTCCATGTCGAATCCGGCGGCCCGCCTGGCCATCACCTGCCCGACCCGGCCCATGCCGACGATGCCGAGGCGCTTGCCGGTGACCTGGTGGCCGACCATGAACGACGGGCTCCAGCTTCTCCATTGCCCGTTGCGGACCAGGATGTCGCCCTCCGCCGCGCGTCTCGCCGCGCCGAGCAGAAGGAGCATGGCGATCTCGGCGGTCGCGTCGGACAGCACGTCCGGCGTATTGGTCACCACGATGCCCCGGGAGGACAGGGCCTCGAGATCACAGTGATCGACCCCGACGGAGTGATTGGCGATGATCCGGACACGGCTTGCGAGACGGCCGGCCACGTCCCGGTCGAAGATTTCCGAGTGGCAGGGCAGGATCGCGTCGACCTTGCGGCTCATCTCGACGATGTCATCCGCCGAGGCCAGGGTGTCGTCCGGATTCAGGATCACGCAGTAGTCCCGCGCGGCTCTCGCTTCGGTGCTGGCGGACAGTTTTCGTGTCACCCACAGGACGGGTTTTTCGCTCATCAAGGTTGCCTGTTTGCCAGCTGACGCGGGTCATGCCGGGAGATTGTGACGATAATCCGGTCCGCTCTCGGCCGCAAGGCGGTCAGTTTCCGCTTTTCGAACCGTTCTGCTCCCGAACGCTCTCGGCGCAGTAATCGTAAGCGGCCATCGGCAGGATGAGCGCAATGATGACGACGAAGGGGAGGCCGCCCCAAAATCCGGCAAATCCGGTCGAAATGCTGTGGGACAGGCCGATGATGAAAATGGCCAGCATGACGAACCCGACGAGCCCGGTGATGATCGATATGGTTCTGGGAAGCATGCCGTATGGTACCAGATCAGTCAGGCAAGCGCATCGTTTCCGGACAGGTGCTCGAGCAGCCAGCGCGACGTTCTGAACAGCCGGTCGTCCTGCTCGGCCGATCCGACGAGCTGGATGCCGATCGGCATGTCGTCTTCCCCGACCAGCAGCGGCATGCTGACGCAGGGCAGGCCGGCCAGGGTCCAGATCGTCGAGCAGCACGGATCGCCGGTGCCCTGCTCGTAGCGCGGGGCAATGCCCGGGGCCGAGGGCGTGAGAACGGCGTCGTAGTCGTAGAAGAATCGGACGAACCACTCTTCGGCGGCCTGTTTCGCCTCCATGGCGTCGTCGTACTGGTCGTCCGTGAAGGTGCTGATCGTCTCGGCCGCCGCGCGAAGGGTATCGCTGGCCTGGTCCGAGTCGAGGATGCCGAGTTCGAGCAGGGAACGGTACAGCTCATATCCGTAGATGATCCGGTGGCTCTCGATCAGGCCGACGAAGGAGCGGGGAGCCGGGATGCGCTCGACGTGTCCGCCAAGCTCGCCGACGAGCTCGTCGCAGCCGGCAACCAGCGCCTCGCAATAGCGCGAGGCGTAGGGCAGATCGATCCAGACCAGCGTCGGCTCGATCGGAACGTCCGAGAGGTATCCCGCAAACGTCGCGGGCCGGGGCCTGAGCGGGCAGAGCGGGTCGGCCGCGTCGTATCCGCCCAGGGTGTCGGCCAGAAGGGCGAGATCGCCGAGATTCGCGGCGAACATGCCCATCTGATCGAGGTGGTACGAGGTCCTCAGAACGCCCCGCCTGGAGACGATGCCGCGTGTCGGCTTGTAGCCGAAGACTCCGCAGTGAGACGCCGGCCGGATCACAGAGCCGTGGGTCTGGCTGCCGAGCGCGAGCGGCACCTGTCCCATCGCCACCGCGGCGGCGGACCCGCTGGACGAACCGCCCGGTCCGTATTCGGGATTTCTCGGGTTGCGCGTGGGTGCCGGATGCATGTAGGCGAGTTCCGTGGTCGCCGTCTTGCCCAGGATCACGGCGCCGGCCTCCTTCAGCCGTTCCACCACGGCCGCGTCCCGCTTTGGCCTTCGGCCCGAGAAGAATCCGCTTCCCATCTCGGTCGGGAAGTCGCAGGTGTCGATGATGTCCTTGACGCCGACCGGTATGCCGTGAAGCGCGCCGGTCGGCATGCCCCGCTTGCGCAGGCCGTCCAGGTCCCGGGCCTGGGCGAGAGCGTGCTCGCGATCGACCGAGACCCACGCCCCGAGGCGGTCATCGGTCCGGTCGATGACGTCGAGGTATTTGCGGACAAGGTCTTCGGAGCTGATCGCGCCCTGCCGCATGAGATCGAGACACTCCCCGACAGTCGGGGACGCGTGCGACGGGTCGGGCCTTTTCGACATCGCCTGGATCAGGGCACGTAGGGTCCGAACAGGTAGTCAGGGAACCACAGGGCCAGTTCGGGGAACATGTACATGAGGAACATGCTGAAGATCACGATGGCGAGATAAGGCATGATGCCCTTGAAGATCTCCATCAGCTCGATCTCCTTCTTGAGCACGCCCTTGAGGTAATACGCCGACATGGCCATCGGGGGCGTCAGGAAGGATGTCTGCAGGTTCAGAGCGACCAGCATGGCGAAGAAGTAGGGGTTGACCCCGAACGTGTCCAGCATGGGAAGAAAGATGGGCACGAAAATGATCAGGATCTCGGACCACTCGAGCGGCCATCCGAGCAGAAAGATGATCAGCTGGACCATGATCAGGAATTGCCACGGCTGAAGATTGAGGGCCAGGATCCAGTGTTCGATGACGTCGTGGCCGCCCAGGTAGGAGAACACCGACGCGAAGGTCCAGGAGCCAACGAACATCCAGCACACCATCGCGGTCGCCTTTGCGGTCAGGAACACGGACTCCTTGACCTTCTCCCAGGTCAGCGAGCGGTAGGCGACGGCCAGGACCAGCCCTCCCAGGGCGCCCATCGCCGCCGCTTCCGCCGGTGTGGCGAGCCCGCCCAGGATCGAACCGAGGACCAGCATGATGAGCACCGTGAGGGGGACGAACGAGGTCAGGAGCTGGAGATAGATCTCGCCCCGGGTGACGTTGTCGTCGTAGTTCGGCCTGGGGGCGATGTGCGGGTTGAAGTACACCCGGATGATGACGTAGACGATGTACAGCCCGGCCAGGAGGAGGCCCGGAAAGACGGCCGCCGCATACAGCCTGAGCGGGGACAGTTCCGCAATGGCCGAGTAGACGATCAGCATGATGGACGGCGGAATCAGGATGCCCAGCGTTCCCCCGGCGCAGATGACGCCGGCGCTGAAATCCTTGCGGTAGCTTGCCTTGGCCATGGCCGGGAAGGCGAGCAGGCCCATCAGCGTGACCACGGCGCCGACGATGCCGCTCGCGGTCGAGAACACCGCGCAGGTGATCAGGGCGGCGATCGCCATGGAGCCCGGGAGGTTCCGGGCGGCGAGCTGCAGGGACGAGAACAGCCGGTTGACGATGTTCGCCCGTTCCACGACATAGCCCATGAACAGGAACAGGGGGATCGCGACAAGCGTGTCGTTCTCCATCACCGAGTAGGTGTTCTGGTTGAGAAGGTAGAAGATCTGGTTGTTGAACGCGTCCGAGATCTCCTGGATGGAGCCGCCCTGGTGGTAGGCGTAGTATCCGAAGCCGACCCCCATCGCGATGAGGGTGAAGGCGATGGGAAAGCCGAGCAGGACCAGGACGATAAAGAGTCCCAGCATCAATATGGCGACTTCGGGATTGGTCATGCCGGATTACTCCGATGAAAGGGGGCGGGTCGGTCCGAGACGGGCCGGGTCGGCGTCATCTCTGGGGCTCTTCGGTGAGCAGCTCGTCATCTTCAAGCAGCTTCCCCTTGGCCTCGGTTTCCTTGACGTCGTCAAGGCGCTCGAGCCATGTCCCGTGGCGCATGGCCATCCAGCAGCGCAGGATTTCCGCGATGCCCTGGATGATCAACAGTCCGCCCGCGAGAGGGATCAGGGTCTTGAAGTAGTAGATCTGGATACGGGCCGGGCTGTTCCAGCTGACCTCCTTGTAGCGCCACGAGTCGGCGGCGATCTCCGCGCCGAACCAGAACAGGGCCAGCATGCCCGGAAAGAAGAAGATCACGTACAGGACGAAATCCAGCGTCGCCTGGACCCGAATCGGGAACAGCCGGTAGAGCACGTCGCCGCGCACATGCGAGTCCTGGGCCAGGGCGTAGGGCCCGGCCATCAGGAACAGGGCGCCGTACATCTGGACCATCATGTCGAACGCCCACACCGTCGGGGCGTTCAGCACATACCGCACGAACACCTCGTAGGAGACCGAGAAGGTCAGGATCAGTATGCACCATCCGAAGGCGCGTCCGACCCAGATGCTGAGGCTTTCGATGCTGTGTATCAGTCCGACCATGCGGAACTCTCCCGGACGGGCGTGCCCGGCGCCTTGCGGGAGCACGGGCTCCCGCAAGGGTACCGGTCAGTCCGGGTTCCGGGAATTATCCGAAGTGGTGATCGTAGGCCAGCTTGTAGTCCGGCTGGTTGAGATTCAGATAATTCATCACTTCCTCGGCATAGGCCTTCTGCGACGCGATCACCTTCGCGAAGAACGGATCCTCCGACGACAGGCGGTCGACCACCACGTCCCAGGCCACCAGCTGATCCTTCATGACGGAATCGGGAGTCCGGTAGACGTTGACGCCCTGCTCTTCGCGCAGCTTGACCAGGTCGGTGGCGTAGCGGCGGGTGTTGTGCCAGTAGAAGTTGGAGTTTTCCGCTTCGGAGGCATACTGCAGGATGGCCTTCTGCTCATCGGCCAGGCTGTCGTACTTCGCCTTGTTGAAGGTGCACTCGAAGAATTCCTGGGACTGATGGAAGCTCGCCAGATGGTAGTGCTTGGACACGTCCTGCATGCCGAAGTCGCGATCGGACGTCGGGTTGTTGAATTCCGCCGCGTCGATCAGGCCGGACTTCATGGCCGGCTGGATTTCCCCGCCGGGCAGCTGGACGACGGACATGCCCATTTCGAGCAGGACGTCGGCGGCCAGTCCCACCGTGCGGTATTTGAGGCCATTCATCTGGGACGAATCCGAGATCTGCTCCTTGAACCAGCCCAGAGGCTGCGCCGGCATCGGGCTGTTGAAGAAGCTGACGAGATTGAGTCCGAGCTTTTCCATCATTTCGTTGAACAGTTCCTGACCGCCGCCGTAGTAGATCCAGCCGAGGACTTCCTGGCTCGACCATCCGAAGCACGGTCCCGTCCCGAACAGCGAGGCGACCGGCGACTTGGAGTACCAGTAGGCCGGCACGTAGTGGGCCGCGTCGAGAACGCCGCGATGCACGGCGTCCTGCATCTGGCTGGTCTTGACCACGGAGTTCACGGGAAGCAGTTCGATCTGCAGCGCACTTCCGGCCATGGAGTTGACGCGGTCGACATACGACTGGGCGTTTTCAAGGAAAATCCCGCCACCCCAGGCCGCCTGCATTTTCAGGACGGTCTGGGCCCGGACGATAGACGGAGCGGCCAGGGTGCCGGCCGTGGCCGTGGCGGCGAGGGCGGTCCCTTTGAGGAATTTTCGTCGATTTAGGGTCTCTTTCTCTTTCATTGGTTGTTTCTCTGAATATAGTTGTTGATTTGTGACAGCGGCCCGGGCCGTTTTCCGGCGCTTGTCCGGATGGCCGAACCGCAAGGCACTCGATTATATAAGAAAATCGCTCCGCATACTGCACAGGATGTTATACCGGGGCTACGCTCCATTTTGACTGTATTAATTATATATCGTAAAATAGTCATAACCTTTTTGCGATATACATCAAAAAAGTCATGAAAAGATATGTGCTCGATCATTTTGTCGACCATTGCCAGAAGTATCGGCAAATGATATTTCTGTCCGGCCCGAGACAGGTCGGAAAGACCACTGTGGCGGAAATGCTCGGGGAGGAGTTTGCCCGCAACCGGTATTTCAATTGGGATGACATGGATGACCGTGCATTGATTTTGAGTGGCCAGAATGCAATCTCCGACGCGATGGGGTTGGACCGTTTGCAGCCGGATATGCCGTTGTGCGTATTTGATGAATTGCACAAATATCGGGACTGGCGAAATTTCCTGAAAGGCTTCTTTGACAAGAACGAGAAAAAGGTCCGGATTCTTGTTACCGGCAGCGCTTCATTGAAAACGTTCAGGCGAAGCGGCGACAGTCTGATGGGGCGCTATTTCCCTTATACGCTTCATCCGGTCTCTGTTGCAGAGTGCCTGGATGTCAAGAGGGAGGGGCTGATCAATCACCAGCCCGCATCGATTGGCGAGCATGAATGGGAGGCATTATGGAGATATGGCGGTTTTCCCGAACCGTTCCTTCAGGCCAACCGGGAATTCTACAATCGTTGGACACGTCTTCAGACGGAACAGCTGTTTCGACAAGACCTGCGCGACCTGACTCGCATCCAGGAGCTGGATCAGGTGGAAATGCTGGCCAGGCTGCTGCGCAGTCAGGTCGGACAACTGAGCAGCTATTCCTACATGGCAAAAACGGTTCGCGTCTCTGTCGACACGGTTCGCCGCTGGATTGCGACGCTGGAATCCCTTCACTTCTGTTTCACGATCAGGCCCTGGCACAGGAATGTCGCCCGATCGCTGCGAAAAGAGCCAAAGTACTACCTTTGGGACTGGTCGCAGCTCGATGATGAAGGGGCACGGGCAGAGAACATGGTCGCAAGCGCATTGCTCAAGGCCGTGCATTGGTGGACAGAAACCGGAAAGGGGGATTTCGGGTTGTATTTTCTCCGCGACAAGCAAAAGCGCGAAGTCGATTTTCTGGTCACAAGGGACCAGGATCCATGGTTTCTGGCAGAAGTCAAATCCGGCAGCAGCCCGTTGTCGAAGTCACTGGTGTATTTTCAGAAACAGACACAGGCCGAGCATGCTTTTCAGGTTGCCATGGATGCAGAGTATGTGGATAGGGACTGCTTCGAATTCCATTCCCCGATGATCGTGCCGGGGAGAACGTTCCTTGCGCAATTGGTTTGAGGGCGCAGGAACTGTCTTCCGGGTCGATCAAGCCGCTGACACCATGAATCAGGAAGTTGTGACGCGTTGTCAGCAGGTCATGACGGGTTCTGACCGCCAGCGATGATTCACCCTGATCAGGGATGCGCCCGGCCTCCTGCCGGCCCGTTCGGGCCCCGCTTCCGGCGTCTCGTCGGCAGGGTGCTCCGCCCTACTGCTCGACGAACGCCCGCTCGACCACGTATTCGCGGAAGTCGGATTTCCGGGTTTCCCGAAATCCCATCTCGTCCAGAATGGCGGCCATGCTTTTCAGCATGCTGGGTCCGCCGCACACCATGAACCGGTCGTCGTCGACATTCAACGGCGGCATGCCGAGATCCTCCATGATCTGTCCCGAGCGCAACAGTTCGGTGATCCGTCCGTAGTTCCTGAACGACTCCCGGGTGACGGCGGGGTAGTACAGCAGCTTGGCCTTGACGTCATCGCCGAAGTAGGGGTTGTTCTGTAGCTCGTGCGTGATCAGTTTCTCGTAGGTCAGCTCGTTGACGTAGCGGCAGCCGTGGATCAGGATCACCTTGGAAAAATTCTCGTACACGTCGGGATCCTTGATCACCGAGAGGAAGGGGGCGAGGCCGGTTCCGGTGCTCAGCAGATAGAGATGCTTGCCGGGAAGCAGGTGGTCCCACAGCAGGGTGCCCGTCGGTTTCTTGCTGACGTAGACTTCGTCCCCGACCCGGATGTGCTGGAGGCGCGAGGTGAGCGGGCCGTCCTGGACCTTGATGCTGTAGAACTCGAGAAAGTCCTCGTAGTTGGCGCTGACCATGCTGTACGCGCGCATCAGGGGCTTTCCGTCCACCTCGATTCCGAGCATGACGAATTCCCCGTTTCGGAAGCGGAGCGACGAATCGCGGGTGGTCTTGATGGTGAACAGTCTGTCGGACCAGTGATGGACACCGATCACGCGCTCTTTGTGCAATTCAGGCATATCTCTTGTGCAGGATTCCGGCCGGCGGGCGGCCCTGATAACGGGACGGTGATTATACCCCGATCAGGAGCGGACGGCCGCCGCGCGTCAGTCGCGAATCAGGGTTCCGACGCCCGAGTCGGTAAAGAGTTCGAGCAACAGCGCGTGCTCCACCCGGCCGTCGAGAATCAGCGAGGATCCGACCCCGCCCCGGATGGCGTCGACGGCGCACCGCACCTTGGGAATCATGCCGGCCGTGATGATGCCGTCCTCCTTCAGATCCCCGATGTCCGCGATCCGGAGCTCGGGCATCAGCGCGCCGTCCCGGTCCAGCACGCCCGGGGTGTTGGTCAGGAGCATCAGCTTGTCGGCCTCGAGCGTGACGGCAAGATGCCCGGCCACGAGATCCGAATTGATGTTGTAGGTCTTACCGTCGGCTCCGACCCCGATGGGCGCGATGATCGGGATGAAACGGCGGGAGTCCAGCACCTGGATGATGGTCGGATCCACCGAATCGACCTCCCCCACCTGCCCGTAGTCGACGAGGGCCGAATCCTGCCCCGTTTCCGGCGCCCGGTTTTCGGACTTCATCTTGCGCGCCCGGATCAGGTTGCCGTCCTTGCCGGTCAGCCCGACCGCCTGGCCGCCAAGCGAATTGATCAGGTTGACGATCTCCTTGTTCACCAGGCCGCCGAGCACCATCTCCACCACGTCCATGGTTTCGCTGTCGGTCACCCTCATGCCGTCGACAAAGACGGACTCCTTGCCGATCCTCTCCAGCACCCGGCTGATCTGGGGCCCCCCGCCGTGCACCACGACGGGATTGATGCCGACGAGTTTCATGAGGATGAGGTCCTTGGCGAAGCTGCGCTTCAGGGCCTCGTCGACCATGGCGTTGCCGCCGTACTTGATCACCAGGGTCTTTCCCTGGTAGCGGCGGATGTAGGGAAGGGCCTCCTGCAGGATGCGCGCGGTGTGACAGGATTGCGAGTCGGTTTCGGGCATGGGAGGGACCTGTGGGGTTGAAGCGTGACAAGGCCGCGAGCCCCTGTGCAGGGGGAATTCGGCCGTGTTCTGTCAGAGGTTCGAGGCGCGATTCAGGCCGTATATCATATTGGCGGATATGGTACTATAAAAGACTGTGCGGATGCATCGCAGGGGCGCGCAAATCGGCCCTGTCACGCTGTTTCGGGCGATCCGTTTCACGATGCGGCTGTTCCGCGCTCGAGCTTTTGTTCGTGGCACCCTACGGCGCACGGACCCCCGGCCCATCGCGGCCGGATCGATTTTGTTTCTGGATTGATGTTGTCACGACCAACTGGAGTGTTCTGAATATGCCGGACTCTTATCTGTTTACCTCGGAATCGGTATCGGAAGGCCACCCCGACAAGGTGGCCGATCAGGTTTCCGATGCAATCCTCGATGCCCTGCTTGAGCAGGATCCCGTCTCGCGGGTGGCCTGCGAGACCCTGGTGACCACCGGGCTGGTGGTGGTGGCGGGAGAGATCACGTCGAATGGAAGCGTCGACTATTCAAGAGTGGCGAGAAGAACGATCGGGGAGATCGGCTACGATTCGCCGGAGCTCGGATTCGACCATGAAAGCTGCGAGGTCAGGGTCTCGCTCGACCCGCAGTCGCCCGACATCGCGCAGGGCGTCAACGAGGGCGAGGGCCTGGATCTTGACCAGGGCGCCGGCGACCAGGGGTTGATGTTCGGCTACGCCTGCAACGAGACCGACGTGCTGATGCCCTTTCCGATCACCTGCGCGCACCGGCTGGTGAAAAGGCAGTCGGAGATCCGCAAGGCGGGCACCCTCGAGTGGCTTCGGCCCGACGCCAAGTCCCAGGTCACGGTCCGCTACGAAGGCGGCCGGCCGGCATCGGTCGACACCGTCGTGCTGTCGACCCAGCACCGCGAGGAGATCGGGCACAAGGACATCGAGGAGGCCGTCATCGAGGAGATCATCAAGCCCGTGATCCCGTCCGACATGCTCGGCCGGGGCACGCGGTTTCTGGTCAACCCGACCGGACGGTTCGTGACCGGCGGGCCGGTCGGCGACTGCGGCCTGACCGGCAGGAAGATCATCGTCGACACCTACGGCGGCTCCGCGCACCACGGCGGCGGCGCGTTCTCCGGCAAGGATCCGTCCAAGGTCGACCGCTCGGCGGCCTACGCGCTTCGCCATGTGGCGAAGAATGTCGTTGCGGCCGGCCTCGCCGAGAGGTGCGAAGTCCAGGCGGCCTACGCGATCGGCGTGGCGCAGCCGGTCTCGATCATGGTCGAAACCTTCGGCACCGGGGCGGTCGGCAACGAGCGCATCGAGGCGCTGATCCGCTCGCACTTCGATCTGCGTCCCAAGGCGATCGTGCAGAATCTCGACCTGCTGAGGCCGGTCTACCGCCTCTCGGCCGCATACGGGCACTTCGGGCGGCCCGAGCCGGGGTTTTCCTGGGAGAACACCGACAAGGCCGACCTGCTGAGATCCGAGGCCGGATTGTCCTGAAATCATACCTGACCACCTGAATCACGATGTCGACTCAACCTGCAGAACAGATTGTCCCGGATTACCACGTCGCCGATCTCGGCCTTGCGGAATGGGGCAGAAAGGAAATCCGGATTGCCAGATCAGAAATGCCCGGACTGGCCTCCGTCCGGGAGAAGTACCTGGAGGCCCAGCCGCTCAAGGGCGCGCGGATCGCCGGCTCCCTGCACATGACCATCCAGACGGCGGTGCTGATCGAGACGCTGGTCTCGCTCGGCGCCGAAGTCCGCTGGGCGTCCTGCAACATCTTCTCGACCCAGGACCACGCCGCGGCCGCGGTCGCGGACCAGGGCATCGCGGTGTTCGCGTTCAAGGGCGAGACGCTTGAGGAATACTGGTCGTTCACGAACCGCATCATGGAGTGGCCCGACGGAGGCGGACCGAACATGATTCTCGACGACGGCGGCGACGCGACCCTGCTGCTGATCCTGGGAAGCCGGGCCGAAACCGATCCGTCGGTGCTCGACAATCCGGGCAGCGAAGAGGAGGAGGCGCTGTTCGCCTCGATCCGCTGGCAGCTCGAGCGGGATCCCTCCTGGTACAGCCGCCGGCTGGCCGGCGTGAAGGGGGTCACCGAGGAGACCACGACCGGGGTCAACCGGCTGTACAAGATGGCGGAGGAGGGGGAGCTTCCGTTCCCCGCGATCAACGTCAACGACTCGGTCACCAAGTCCAAGTTCGACAACCTGTACGGCTGCCGGGAATCGCTGGTGGACGGCATCAAGCGCGCGACCGACGTGATGGTCGCGGGCAAGATCGCGGTGGTGCTCGGATACGGAGACGTCGGCAAGGGCTGCGCGCAGTCCCTGCGCGGCCTCGGCGCGACCGTCTGGGTGACCGAGATCGATCCGATCTGCGCCCTGCAGGCGGCGATGGAGGGCTACCGCGTGGTCGACATGGACGAGGCCTGCGCGGTGGGCGACATCTTCGTGACCGCGACCGGGAACTTCCAGGTGATCACCCACGATCACATGCTGCGGATGAAGAACGAGTCGATCGTGTGCAACATCGGCCATTTCGACAACGAGATCGACATCGCGTCCATGAAACGGTACGAGTGGATCAACGTCAAGCCCCAGGTCGACCAGATTCTGCTGCCGAACGGAAACCGCATCACGCTGCTTGCCGAGGGCCGGCTCGTCAACCTCGGCTGCGCGACAGGCCACCCGAGCTTCGTCATGTCGAACAGCTTCACCAACCAGGTGCTGGCGCAGATCGAGCTGTGGAACAGCGGCGAGGGGTACGGCAACAGTGTGCATGTGCTGCCGAAGCGGCTCGACGAGGAGGTGGCGCGGTTGCATCTCGACAAGATCGGCGCCCGGCTGACCGTGCTGTCCGGGAAGCAGGCGGACTACATCAACGTTCCGGTCGACGGGCCCTACAAGCCGGAACACTACCGGTACTGAGGCCGGTCCCCGAGACGGGGCTGGCTAGATGCGCGAGCGCGGAGGATTCCGAATGACGATTCCTCCCGCTCGTCCCGCCGCGACGCACGAATGGCCGGGCCGCAATGGCCCGCCTGTGGGCGGAAGGGAGAGTCATACGGAAACGGTTCGATGAGACGGGATCAGGAAGGGATCCGGTTGTCGGCAACCGATCTCATGCGCTTCGCGGCATGCCCGCATTCGGTCCGGCTGGATCTGGCCCGCCTTCAGGGCGAGGCGCTGGTTCCCGCCGGCGACAGCGAGGAAGCCGCCTTGCTGCAAAGGCATGGCGACCGGCATGAGGCCGACTATCTTCGCCGTCTCGAGGACGAAGGCCGGCGGGTGGTCCGGATCGAAACGGACAGCGTGCCCTTTGCGGAGTCGGTGAGCGCCACGCGGGACGCGCTTGGCGCCGGGCCCGACATCGTCTTTCAGGGTGCGCTCGCCGGCGGAATGTGGGGCGGGTACGCGGACTTCATCGAGCGCGTGCCGGTCCCCTCCGATCTGGGCGCGTTCTCCTACGAGATCGTGGACACCAAGCTCAAGCGGAAGCCGGCTCCGAGCCATATGCTCCAGCTGCTGCTCTACTCGGAGTTGCTTGCGGATCTTCAGGGCCGCGCGCCCGAGCGGGCCCATGTGCTGCTCGGCACGGGAGAGCGGGCCAGTTTCCGGCTTTCCGAATACGCCGACTGCGCGCGCCTGTTGCGCGAGCGCCTCGAGCATTTTGTGCAAGACCCGGCCGATACCCGGCCCGTTCCCTGCTCGTTTTGCGATCTCTGCAGCTGGCGGGTGCGGTGCGCCGATGAATGGCGGGAGTCGGACAGCCTCTATCTCGCCGCGGGCATTACCCGAAGCCAGGTCGCCAGGCTCGAGGCCGCCGGGATCGGGACTCTGGGTGCCCTGGCCGGGCACCGGGGGCGCGTCCCCGGGCTGGCTGGCTCGACAGCCGAAAAGCTGCGGGCCCAGGCGCGGCTGCAGACGGCCCGAAAGACGGGCGATCCCGCCTGGGAGCTGCGCACCCCGGTTCCCGGCAAGGGTTTCGACCTGCTGCCGCGCCCGGACCCCGGGGACCTCTTCTACGACATCGAGGGCGACCCCTTCTATGCCGAAGCCGGATCCGAGGGCCTCGAATACCTTCAGGGCGTTTGGGACGGGCGGGAATTCACCGCCCTGTGGGCGCACGACTGTGCGCAGGAGAAGCGGGCCCTGGCCGGTCTCGTCGACCTGTTCGAAGCGCACTTCAGGGAACATCCCGGCGCGCACGTCTACCATTACGCGCCCTACGAGATCACTGCGCTGAGAAGGCTCGCCACGCGGCACGGGACGGGGGAGGCGCAACTCGACCGCTGGCTGCGGGAGCGGCGGTTCGTGGACCTGTACGCAGTGGTTCGAGGAGGACTTCTCGCATCCGAGCCCTCCTACTCCCTGAAGGACATGGAGGCGTTTTACGACATGGACCGCGAGGGGGAGGTGGTGACGGCCGGCGGCTCGATCGTGGCGTACGAGAAGTGGAGGGAGTCCGGCGATGCCGGCATTCTCCCGGAGATCGAGGATTACAACCGCATCGACTGCATCTCCCTCGAGCGGCTGCGCAACTGGCTGGTCGGGATTCGCCCCGAGGGCCCGTGGCGCGAGATCGGCGAGGGCGAGACGGAGAAATCGAAGGCGCAGCAGATCGAAAACAGCGAACTGGCCGATCTTCTCGAGGCCTCTGGCCTGTCCCCGGAGCGCCGGCAGATGCTGTACGACCTGGGGGTGTTCCACTGGCGCGAGAGCAAGCCCCAGGCCTGGGCCGTGTTCGACGCCGCCGCGAAGGACTTCGAGGATCTGGCCGACGACATGGACTGCCTGGCCGGACTGGTTGCGGCCGGAGGCCCGTATCCGGTGAAACAGTCGATCGGGCGCGACTACGTCTTTCCGCCTCAGGAAACGAAACTGAGAAAGGGGAGCGACGCGCTCTTCGCCAGGGAGGGCGGATTCACGACCGTTCAAATCTCCGGGCTCGACCGAGGCGGCAGGCGGGCCTCCCTGAAGATCGGGTTCGCTCGGGATGTCCGTCTCCCCGACACCCTGGACCTTCTTCCCGGTTTTGCGCTGCGCCCGGATCCGATTCCCGCAGCCATCCGCAAAGTGATCGAGGACCAATGCGGCTCTGGGTCCAACCGGGCCGCCGAAGACCTTCTCTCGCGGAACCCTCCCCGGTTCCGCGGTCCGTCTCCGCTGCCTCTGGAGGAGGGCGGCGACGCGCTCGACGGCACGATCCGGGCCGTGCGGGCGATGGACCGGTCGGTCCTGCCTGTCCAGGGACCTCCCGGGACCGGCAAGACCCATGTCACGGCGCGGGCGATCCTCGCGCTGGTTCGGGACGGCAAGCGGATCGCGGTGTCCTCGAACAGTCACGAGGCCATACGCAATGTGCTGATGGGATGCGCCGAGGCCCTTCGGGCGGGGGACTGCGGCCTGTCCGCCGACGAAGTGCGCCTCGCCCACAAGGTTCCAAGTGGCGCGAATCTTCCCGAAAAGGTCCTCTCGGCGATCGACTGCGTGACCGGCAACCGTGCTGCGGCCATCCGTGACGCCCACGTTGTCGGAGGCACGGCATGGCTGTTTTCGCGCGATGACCTGGAAGACGGGTTCGACTATCTGTTCGTCGACGAGGCGGGACAGGTTTCGCTGGCCAATCTGGTCGCGATGTCGAACGCGGCGGACAACCTTGTCCTGATCGGCGATCCCCGGCAGCTTCCGCAGGTCCTGCAGGGGGCGCATCCCTCTCCGGCCAATCTCTCCTGTCTCGACTGGATTCTGGGCGAGGGCCGCAATGTCGAGCCGGACCGCGGCATCTTCTTGCCGGAAACCTGGAGAATGCATCCCGAGCTGTGCGCCTATGTCTCGTCCCAGTTCTACGAAGGCCGGCTGAAGAGCCACCCCTCGACCGCCGTCCAGTCCGTGGAGGCCGACGGCCTGCCCTGCCACGGAGCCTGGCGCGTGCCGGTCGCTCACGAGGGCCGCGCGCAGATCTGCCCGGAAGAGGTCGAAGCGGTTCGCGGTACGATCGAAAAACTGCTCGGGGGCGCGTGGACGGACCGCGACGGAAGGAGCCGTCCGATCGGCAAGAGCGATATCGTGGTGGTCGCCCCCTACAACGCGCAGGTCAACGCGTTGTCCGACACCCTGTCCGGTATCCGTGTCGGCACGGTCGACAAGTTCCAGGGGCAGGAGGCGCCGGTCGTGCTGGTCTCGATGACCGCCTCGTCCTGCGAGGAGACGTCCCGGGGATTGGACTTCCTGCTGTCCCGGGAACGGCTGAATGTGGCGGTCAGCAGGGGAAAGGGGCTGAGCCTGGTTTTCGCATCGCCGCGGCTTTTGCACACGCACTGCACCACAATCGAGCAGATGCGTCTGGTGAACGCGCTATGCGCGCTTCCGGATGCCGGCGCATAGAGAGGGTTGCCGACAGCGCATAGATAGTCCATCGGGGGGGGGGTTCGAGGAACTCAGATGAAAATTCGACACGCACGGGAACGTCCGGAGCGAAATCGTCGGGATGCGCGGCGCTTCGGTCGCAGTCCCTCCCAGATGAGCTGTCTGGCTGCCCTTGACTGGGGGGCTTGTGTCGCAGGAATGCCGCTATAAGTGCAATGGGCGCCGAGGAATGACCAATGGGCGACGACTGCTTGAGAATGATGGTTTCGGCAACTCGCCGCCTTCCCTGATTGTGGTCGCGATCAGTTCCCGAAGCAAATTCCTCGCTTCAGTCAAAGCCTCATCCAGAGTGAATCCATCGGTTACACCCCAACCGAAATCGGGAAACGTGACGACATGGCGACCGTCTTCGTCGCGTTCTATTTCGGCGGGATAGTTGAATGTGTCTGGCATATTGACGATCCTTCCGACAAGATACACTGCGGTCGCAGTGTCTGGGTTCAGATGGGTCCGGGGCTTTGAGGGTTGGATTAGTCTGTGACGGTTAAGAGGCTATTCGGATTATGAGTTTCAGATGCAGGCATTTGTCATAGTATCTGGAGTATTGCACAATCAAGGCCATCAGGAAACAGACAGTCGATCAAGATCCAGGCGGTCACTCTCGACGTAATCGCGGGCCGTTATGTCCTCCAGTCGGCAAGCGGTAGGCATGCCGAAGTCGAATCGGCCGGTCTTGTCAAACAAGCCAAACCATTTGTCGATGAATGTTTGCCAATCAGCTTGTACACCTTCTGGGTCGTGCTCCTTTATCAGCCACCATTCTAATTCCACCTCCTCGTCATGCCAGGACGGCGCTGCTCGGACACGGATTTCCTCGATTGCCCGGAGATGGGCGCCCTCTTCGGTTTGGCTATCGTGTTTTTTGACCATGTTGCGCTGAAATTTCCGTGCAGCGGTGACGAAATCGTCAGGAAAGGGAAACCGCGATCTCTTGCGGGCCAAGGCAAGGGCAAAGTCCCGTCGCTGATCGTCGGTCTTGCAACCCGGAATGCGATTCAACGCCGAAATCAGGGATTTTTCAACGGTCATGGTGCGATCAAGATCAGCAACAAGTTGCTCACGGGCAACGGCCGGGACATATGCATAGGCAGGGCGCTTAAGACGGCGGATTTCTTCCACCGTTTGTTTATCCACTTCGACTAGCGGCGCAACCTCAAGGAATGGACGTTCACGACAGCCGCGGACGATATCACAAGTTTGGCTGAGCACCGCTATGCCGCATACTTCTTGCAGAACCGGGGTGGGTTTGGACTCAACGGTCTCGCCATTGTGTTTTAGCGATGCGGCAATCTGGATGGAAGCATTGCTGTGCGGGCGGGACAGGTCGGCGAGATGAAGGAATTCCAGGTCATCGTCTAGTGAGGCATCTCCCTGACGCCATTCTTGGAGAGCCTTGTTGATCGTCTGTTCATCCTCTTCTTCCAAACACATGAAGCATCAGCCAGCGGTCTTGGGCCCTCGTTTGGGAGTGACGGTACGCGCCTTGCCCTGAATATCGAATCGATCCTGCTCGGCCTCCAGAAGAAGTAAAGGCTCTTGTGGTTGGCGGGCCTTCCAATCAGTTCGGGAGAGGGGTATACGGCGTGATTCGCGAATCCCGACGCCTTCGATGCGATTCTCTGCCTCATCGAATCGTCCGCTCACCAACAGATCGAAGGTGGAAGTTCCCGTTGCCTCATCAACATCCAACAGCATTGCACGGGTATCGGATTGGCTACCTCGATCAAGGTAACGGATAGCCGCCAGCATTCTGCGGATCATTCGATCATGGCTGGCAGAAACAGGCTTGCCGTTCGCCCAATGATGAACGCTACGACGTGAAACATCGAACAGGGCGCTGATTTCATCCCATGTCAAGCCTGAACGGCGCCGGATTTCCATGATGGCTTCGCCGGTGGTTTCCGTACTCGCATGCGCAATATGTCCAATTGGGCTGGCGGCAGTACGCTCAATCAATCGGAGGATTTCATAGATGCTGGTCGTCGTCGAAGACGGCAGGGTGGTGTCAAGCCGCACAGTCGCTGATTTGGCTTCATGACCAGAATGGTACATGCTGCCATAAGCAGAAGTCTCGTCTTGGGCACTGCTGTTCAGAGAGGTCAAGGTCATTGCAATCCTCCGTAGAATCTCAAGAATTCCTCTGTAACCATTTGGCGAAAGAGCCAATGGAGACATTCCGCAAAATCGGTCGTGGTTGTCAGTATCGCTTCGCTGGAAAAGGGATGGGATTTCATTTTGAACATGTCGAGATCCAAAATCCAGCTCTTCTTGGCGATCGGCTCCAGAGCATCGGGATCGTAGGTCATGTTTGCGGGCAATAGCCCCCAGCGTCCTTGAATCCGGGCACTTTCTGGAGCCAGAAATTGTGTCTCCGTAATCTGATGAATGACAGAGTCTCCAAGCATGAGCTCGGGGCTTCCAGAAGGCTTCATTATACCGAGTATGCCTGGCTGGATCAGTTCGCCGATTCGATCGACCGCTCCATCGGTTAGCCTGTCGATATAGCGCAACCCGATGCGGCTAGCCGATACAGGTTTGAAGATCTGCTCAACGGAGGAAACAACGGCATCAAGGCGGTTGAGAAAGTCGCTTCGACTGTCATAGGAAGACGTTTCAAGGGCAACGAAATCCACCCCCAGAGACAGCCTCCAAATGGCATTTTCCTGATCCGCGAGGCGCCATACGATGCCGTGGTGGACATTCGGTGTTTGATCACCGACCAGTTCGATGCTATGGACATGATCCTGAGTGAGAAAGGGGTAATCATGACGATGCTTCTCCTGGAATTTCGCGACCATGTCAGGGTTGTGGACGGCCAGAATGGAAGGGAATCGTATTTGGGCGATTACCCGTGCCAGAGGCGCCTGGGGCAGGGGTACCTCTGATGTTGACATGGGATTCAGGGCTCGTGGGTTCATCGTGTCATCTCTTGCCTTGTTTCCTGCTGATTATATGGAAACATGGAATTATATGTGAAACAAAGAGTGAAGTGGCCGCCATGTTCCAGAAGTTTTTTCGACCGATTCCGGGGTCGGGAAGCGTTTTGGCCAGCAGGCCCTATCTTGCCAATTCCCTTCTTTCGGTCCTGCCCGGAGCGTCAACGACGCCTGGGTTGGGGTATACTCTGCGGCGATGAAAACCAGCGAAGATCGTGATCCCACCGGAATCGGCCTCGCGAATCTGCGCCATTCGACATTGTGAGACCGCTATGTCCCTGACTCCCTCCAACATGCTTCCGATCGGGACCCGGGCTCCCGATTTTTCGCTTCCCTCGACCGAGGGGGCGACCGTCGATCTGGCCAGTCAGCGCGGCGAAAGGGGCACGGCGGTGCTGTTCATCTGCAATCATTGCCCCTATGTCATCCACATCGCCGACGCCCTCGCCGGCACCGCCCGGGAATACATGGCGAAAGGCATCGGCTTTGTCGCCATCAACAGCAACGACACCTCGGCGTTTCCCGAAGACGGCATGGAGAACATGATCCGCGAAAAGCGGGAGCGCGGCTACCCGTTTCCCTATCTTCTCGACGATTCGCAGGAAGTGGCCCGGTCCTATGACGCCGCCTGCACTCCAGATATCTATCTCTTCGACAGCGATCTCAGACTGGTGTACCGGGGACAGTTCGATGACAGCCGTCCCCGCCGAATTTCATCCGGAAACTACGATTCCGCCGGCGAGCACCCCACGGGCAGGGATCTCAGGGCCGCCATGGATTGTCTCCTTCAGGGAATTCCGGTCCCGGACGACCAGAAACCCTCAATAGGTTGCAACATCAAGTGGAAGCCGGGTCTCGCGCCGTCGGGCTGACCCTTGCCGTCGTCTGACGGTCAGTCCCGCCAGAGCGGGAGTTCCTGAAGCAGTTGTCCGATCTTTACTGCACGGACACGCTCTACCCTGAAAATTGATAGGTCGACTATAAATTTTCAGGGTTTATTGCTTGCGAGGAGGTCTTTTCGGCCTCTTGAGAAGCTTTCCTGGCCGACCACCGACCCGTTTCCCATCGAATCCTCTCGGCCCTCTCCCGATTGACCGCCGCCCGGATGGCCGGAAATCCGGGCTAGAAACTCATGGAGATGTCCCGGTGCCCCGAGAGACAGCTGGCAACATCCTCGGCTTGGTCCTGGGTAAGCCGCCGCTGCAGGCGAAGGCCGATCGTGTCTCGAATGGCCTCGTCGTATTCGCCCAAGGCGCTGCGAAGTCCGTCCGCCGACTTCCTCCATGACAACTCCCGCTCCAGCTCCGCCACGGCGGCTTCATGCAGTGCGATGGCTTCCGATACGTTCACTTCTTCGCCGGACACGGCTCGCCGCGAGGCGGTGAGAGAGGAGCGAATGTCATTGACACCGGCGAGAGCCCCAAGATCGATTTCCGTCAGTTTGAACTGTTCGATGACATGGTCCAGATTCTCGGGCGTGACCCCGGCTTCAAGCAACGAGCGCAACCGCTCGACATCGTCCTTCATTCCGGCGAGCGCGTCCTGCTCCTTCAGCACCGCAAGCACTTTCTGGAGCGGTTCGTAGGCCGCGTCGACATTTCTTCGGTAGGCGACACGGCTCGACTTGTCGGCCTTCTCGAGCGCCTTGTACTCGGCGCGCTGTTCTTCCCATTGCGGCGGCAGCCGGTCGATCAGCGTCCGGCGCTCAAGACCAAGTTCATAGAGCGAATTCTTGAAGCGCTCGATTTCCTGCTCGTCCGCGCCGTCCCGTTCAAGGCGGCGAAGCCGGGTTTCCAGCTGCTTGATGCGGCGGTCGATGCTTCTCACCCGGATCTGGATCTGCCGGGTTGTCGCATGCAGCGGCTTGTAGTCCTCGACGTAGGCATCCAGACTGGTTCTGGCCGACAGGGACTCATCGACCAGCGCGAAGGTGTCCAGGGCGAGATCGAAGCTTTCGTGAAGGGGCTCCCTGTAGCGGTCGGGAAGCGGGGACAGATCAATGCGGCGCGCTTTGTCGATCGCCATGACGATCCGGTCTTCCTCTTCCAGATAGAGGGGGAAGATCTGCTCTTCGATGCATGCCTGCAGTTTCGGGTTGACGGGAGGCGGGGCGGTCTCCGATGTCAGGAACGTCCGGTTCGGCATGTAATTCACCAGCCCAGGGAAATAGCCCGCGATGGCCAGGCCCAGAAGCTGCAGCGCGATAAAGGCCGTGGCCCCTTTGTAGATGTGGGTCGTCTTGACCGTCTTGGGGGCGACGCCCCGCAGATAGAACAGCGCGAATCCAAACGGGGGCGTCAGGAAGGACGTCTGGATATTCAGGCCGACCATGACCCCGAGCCAGACGGCCGTCACGTTGGCGGACGGATCGGCCAGCAGGATCGGCGCGACGATGGGAACCACGACGACCGCGATCTCGATGAAATCGAGAAAGAATCCGAGCAGGAAGATCACCAGCATCACGACCAGGAACTGGGTCCAGAAGCCGCCGGGAAGTCCGGTCAGGAAGTCGCGCACCAGATGCTCGCCGCCGAATCCCCGGAAGGCGGCCGTCAGCATGGCCGCGCCGATCAGGATGATGAAAACCATGGTGGTGGTCTTGGCGGTCTCGATCATCACCTGCCTTAGCGTGTCGTCGATCCTGAACGTGCGCCAGGTGCTGACCAGGACGGCGACGACCAGAAACGCCACCGCGATGGCCGCCAGGATCACCCCGATCATATCGCTCTGGCTGGTGATGTTCTTGACGTTCAGGTCGAACGTCTTTTGAAGAACGAAGATGACCACCAGCGACAGGAGGGAGACCAGCAGGGGCACATAGCGGCGGCGCCCGGGCGGCGAGAGGCGGTAGCCGCCCATGACGATCGCGCCGACGGCCCCGATCGCGCCCGCCTGGTTGACGGTCGCGATGCCCGTCACGATCGATCCGAGCACGGCGAAGATCAGGGTCAGGGGCGGGATCAGGGACATCCCGATCGAGATGAAGAACTTGCGGTCGTACTGGCCTTCGTGCGGAACGGGTGGCGCGACCTCGGGTTTCAGCAGGGCCCGGACCAGGATGTACAGCATGTAGAGCCCGACAAGGACCAGTCCGGGGACCAGCGCGCCCATGAACATGTCTCCAGCGCTTGCCGAGGTGATGTCCATTTCCGGCGGCATCGAGAATTCCCCGGTCGACTGCTTGTACTCGGCCGCGCGCATGGTCCGGGCCTGGTCGGCGGCATTGGCCAGCTGGTCGGCGAGAATGATGAGGACGATCGAGGGCGGAATGATCTGGCCCAGGGTTCCGGAAGCGCAGATCGTGCCGGTGGCAAGGGGCTTCGAGTAGTTGTGGCGGATCATCGCCGGCAGGGAAATCAGTCCCATGGCGATCACGGTGGCGCCCAGAATGCCGGTGGTGGCGGCCAGGAGGGCGCCCACGAACACCACGGATATTCCGAGCCCGCCCGGCACCGGGCCGAACAGCTGCGCCATCGCGACCAGAAGGTCCTCGGCGATCTTGGACCGCTGCAGCATGATGCCCATGAAGACGAACAGGGGTATCGCGATCAGCGTATCGCGTTCGACCTCCCAGTAGAGGCTCCTGAAATTCGTGATCCCGGCGGTCAGCCACTGCACCGGGCCGTCCTGCGCGAAATACGAGCTCGAGTCGCCGGTGAACACGTATCCGCAGAAGGCGGCTATGGCGATGGCGCCGATCGCGGAGCCGGGCAGGGCGAACGCGACCGGAAAGCCCGAACTCAGGGCGATGATCATCAGCAGAATCAGGACGCCGAGAAAAACCAGTTCCATGGATCAGGCCTCGCTTTCGGCGGTGTCGGTCGGCGGCGACCTGAATGTCGAGATGTTCTCGAGTATGAGCGCCGTGAACTGCACCGCCATGCTCGTCGCGAAGACGACCAGATACCCGGCCATCAGGTACTTGGTGTACATGCCGAAGCCGCTCTGGGAGATTTCGAAGCTGAGCAGCGGGCTGTTGATCACGCTGCCCTTGCCGTGCATGCCCTGGTACAGGATGTTCCAGCAAAGCGGCAGTCCCAGAAGCAGGGAGCCGAAGATGTTGGTCAGGGCCTTTCCCCGGGGAGTGAAATTGGTGTAGAAGACGTCGACCCGGACATGCCCGTCGTGCACCAGCGTGTAGGCGCTCGCGAACAGGAACAGCCCGGCGTACCAGAAGCGCACGAGATCGCCCATGAACGCCTGCTCGTAGGAGAAGATGAAACGGGTCAGGACGATCAGGAATTCCGCGGCGACGATCAGCACGGCCAGCCAGATGAACCCCAGGCCGCGATGATACAGCGCGATCAGGGCGGCGGCGGCCATCAGCGGGTAGTGGACGTAGGTGCCGCGAAAGATGGAGCGTCCCAGCTGGGTCGCATAGTGATCGCCGAACACTGCGGGCAGAAAGCCTTCCACCCGGAGGAACGAGATCAGCATGTCGGCGACACCGATCAGCAGGATGGCCCAGAATGCGGTGCGGACGATATAGGCGGCGACGCACGAATACAGCGCCGCATCGTCGTCGAGGGATCGCGAGCGCGATACCGCGCAAAGGAGGGCCATTGCCGCCAGGACCAGCGCGAAGACGGACAGCTGAATCCACCCGGATACGATCTGGCCTCCGGTCAGGTCGGAGGGGCCGGGGGCCGCCAGCAGGCCGAGATGGCCGAAGAAGGTGCGAAGGCCAGGCTGACCGAACCAGTAGATCAGGAGGTTGTCGATCAGAAACAGGAAGACCGACACCACGCCCGCCGCCGCGGCGAGCCTGAAGAACAGGTCAAGGCGGAGCGGCTTCGCCGGCACGGAGGTCAACGAAAAGAGGCCCGGCGCACGAGGTCGTCAGACATCGCCGCCGGACCTTGACGAGATTATACGCCGAGCACCCGGTTGCGTTGGCGCATGTATTCCTGATCGGAAATCTTCGCCCAGCCTCCGACATTCGAGCGCGCCCTGGCGAAGCTTTCGTGAATCCGCCTGGCCAGATCGCTGTGCTGGACGGTTTCGTCGAATACCGCAGAGGCCGCTTCCCCGAACGAGTCGTAGATGTCGTCGCTGAAACGGCGCAGCTGAATGCCCTGATCGTTGATCAGCCGGGCAAGCGCGTCGCCGTTCTTGGCGTTGTACTCGGACATCATGACATCGTTTTCCGTGCCGGCGGCCGATTCGATGAGCGCCTTGTCACTGTCGCTCAGGCCGTCCCAGAAGCTCTTGTTGACGCCGGCGGCCAGCATCGCGCCCGGCTCGTGCATGCCCGGATAGTAGTAGTACTTGGCGGCTTCGTAGAATTTCATGATCTCGTCGTTCCACGGCCCGACCCATTCCGTGGCGTCGATCGCGCCGGAGACCAGGTTCTCGTAAATCTGGCCTCCGGGAAGCGAAACCGGCGAGGCGCCGAGCTTGGCCAGCACGTCGCCGCCGAGTCCCGGGATACGCATCTTGAGTCCCTTGAAGTCGTCGGCGGAATTCATCTCCTTGCGGAACCAGCCGCCCATCTGCACGCCGGTGTTGCCGCACATCAGGTTTTTGAGGCCGTATTCGCCGGCCAGCTCGTCCCACAGCTCCTGGCCGCCGCCAAACCGGATCCACGCGTTGATCTCGGTGTAGGTCAACCCGAACGGCACGGCGGTGAAGTAGGCCCATCCGGGATGCTTGCCTTTCCAGTAGTAGTCCGCCGCATGGTAGATCTGGGCGTTGCCGGAAGCGACCTCGTCGAAGGAGTCGAATGCGCCCACCCGCTCTCCCGCGGAGAAGTATTCGACCGCAAAGCGGCCTTCGCTCATGGTGGTCAGCCGGTCGGCGAACCGCTGGGCGCCCGTGCCGAGTCCGGGGAAATCCCGCGGCCAGGTGGAGACGATCGCGATTTCCACGCGATCCTTCACGACCGCCGGCGCTTCGGGTTCCGCCGCCGCCTTGGCGGCTTCCTGCTTCAGCTGTTCGATTTCGGCCCGTGCGAGTTCAAGCTCCGTTTTCAGACGGGAGGCCTCCTCCTGCGCCTGTTTGGCAGCCTTGTCGTCGGTGCAGCCGGATAGTGTGATGGCTGCGGCGGTGACGGTACCCCCCGCGGCCCCGATCAATAGGTCTCGACGTTTCATCATACACTCCGTAATTAAGTAAAGGACACGCGGCAATTCAGCAAAGACACGTGGCGCATAAAACAAGAATCCATGGCAACCGGAAGCATAGCCCGATTTCCCGGGGAATTAGTATTACTTATTTTTGCGTTGCAGTCAAAAATACTTGTATCGACTCGTGCCTTGGCAAGTCGACTCTGGCGGAATTCCGGCGCATGCCGGAGGCGGGCGTTCTACAGGGTCAGGACGAGAAAGACGACGAATGCGATGACGGCCCCGATCGGCAGGAGCACTCCCTTCCAGTCTTTCGGCGCATCCTTGCTGACCTCGATCATGCGCCGGGTTCCGGGCAGCATGAACAGCGTGACCAGGACGATCACGATGCCGATGGCAATCTTCTCCCAGGTATCCATGACGAGTGCGTGTGGCGGCTTGCGGTGCGCGGGGTCCTATTCGGTGACCAGATTGAGAAACTCCGCCCTCGTGCGGTGGTCGTTTCTGAACGTGCCGAGCATCATGGACGTCTTCATGATGGAATTCTGTTTCTCCACGCCCCGCATCATCATGCAGAAATGGCGCGCCTCGATGATCACGCCGACGCCCCTCGCGTTCGTGACCTGTTCGATCGCTCGGGCGATCTGCTCGGTCAGGTTCTCCTGGATCTGCAGCCGCCTTGCGTACATGTCGGTGATGCGGGCCATCTTGGACAGTCCGATGACTTGGCCGGACGGCAGGTACGCGATGTGGCACTTGCCCACGAACGGCAGCATGTGGTGCTCGCAGAGCGAGTAGAGCTCGATGTCCTTGATGAGCACCATCTGGTCGTTGTCCGATTCGAAAATCGCGCCGTTGACCACCTCATCGAGAGTCTGCCGGTAGCCGGAGGTCAGGTGCTCGAGGGCCTTCGCGGCCCGACTCGGCGTGCCCTTGAGTCCGTCGCGGCCGGGGGTCTCGCCGATCAGTTCGATGAGCGAGCGGTAATGCCCGGATATCGTGTCGATTCTGTCCATCTGGAGCGGGAGTGTTTGTGGAATCGGCGATTGTATCACTGGATGCGGGCTGCGGGGTTCCTGTCAAGCGGCAAACGGGTGGCCGGTCTTCTGTTCGCATCAGCCGTACATGAAGCATGGAGAAGGAGAGGCGAGCCGCCCCTGTCCGGGTCTTTCGGAATATAATGGGATCGAATGCGGCGGTCGGGGCCGGTCTCGACCCTGTATTCGGTATCGCAAAGTATTCATGAATCCGGTTGTCCATGTCTGAAGAGAACCTCACGGGAACCCTGCGCAAGATGCACTCCGCCCTGGACGTCCGGGTGACGTACCGGATTCCGGTCGGCGACGGACTGTTTCCCGTCTCGGAGAGGGTCGGCGGCCGTTTCAGCCTTCGGTATACGGGCAGAATGCATTGCGTCGCCTGCGGCAGGGCCATGCGCAAAAGCTTCAACCAGGGATATTGCTTTCCCTGTTTCCGGTCGCTTGCCGAGTGCGATATGTGCATTCTGAAGCCGGAAACGTGCCACTATCATCTGGGAACGTGCAGGGATCCTGCATGGGGAGAGAGACACTGCATGCAGGATCACATCGTCTATCTCGCCAACACCTCCGGGATCAAGGTGGGGATCACGCGGATCAACCAGATTCCCACGCGCTGGATCGACCAGGGGGCCCGGCAGGCGATCCCGGCGCTGCGGGTGCGGAGCCGGTTTCACTCGGGACTGATTGAGGCGGCGATGAAGGCGCATCTCAATGACCGGACCGACTGGAGAAGGATGCTCAAGGGGCATCCGGAGGAGATCGACATGCGCGAGCTTCGACATTCCGTCCTCGAAAGGGTGAGCGACGACATCGAGGCCCAGCGCGCGAGGCATCCGGACCTGGCCTGGGAAGTCCTCGATGACGATCCGGTCACCCTCGACTACCCGGTCGAGGCGTTTCCCGGGAAGATCGTTCCCCTGAATCTCGACAGGCAGGCCGAGGTCTCCGGCCGGCTGCTCGGCATCAAGGGGCAATACCTGATCACGGATAGCGGGGTCATCAACATCCGCAAGCATGCGGGGTACGAGGTGCAGGTCGAATAGGTGCCCGACGCCGGGTCAGTCCATCCGGGGTTTGCGGCCGGCTTTCCTGTCGCCTTACAATACGGCCTCAGATCGCCTGCAGTTGAACCGGCCCGCATTCACCAGTCCGGCCGCATCGGGTGACGATTCGAAACGAAACAGATCAAGACACTATGGACGACTATCCCGAATTCGACGATCCGATCGCGAGGCCGCGCTACACCGGCCTTCCCACGTTCATGCGCGCCCCCTATACGGAAAGCTTCAAGGATGTCGACATCGGGATGATCGGGGTGCCGTTCGACGGCGGCGTGACCAATCGCACCGGGGCGCGGCACGGGCCCCGGGAGATCCGCAACCAGTCCAGCCTGATTCGGAAAATGAACCAGGCGACCGGAATCTTTCCGCACGAGCTGTGCCGGGTGCGAGACATCGGGGACGCCTGGGTCCAGAAGCCCTTCACCCTGGAAGGCAGCCATCAGGAAATCGAGGATTTCTACCGCAGGGTCCACGGCGCCGGAATCGTTCCGCTTTCCGCGGGAGGGGACCATTCGATCACGCTGCCGATTTTCCGGGCGATCGCCCGGGAGCGCCCGATCGGGCTCGTTCACCTCGACGCCCATTGCGATACCGGAGACGACTACCTGGGATCCCGGTTCCACCACGGGGCGCCGTTCAAGATCGCCGTCGACGAGGGATTGCTCGACCCCAAGCGGACCATCCAGATCGGCATCCGCGGCTCTCTCAACGATCCCGACGTGTGGAAGTTCAGCCACGATTCCGGAATGCGCGTGATCTATATCGAGGAGTATTTCGAGATGGGGTGGAAGAAGGTTGTCGAGGAGGCGCGGCGGATCGCGGGAGACGGGCCGACATACGTCAGCTTCGACGTGGATGCCCTCGACCCGGTGTTCGCGCCGGGGACCGGCACCCCGGAAGTCGGCGGCTACAGCACCCTGGAAGCCCAGATGATGCTGAGGGGATTGCGCGGTCTGAATCTGGTCGGCGGAGACGTGGTGGAAGTGGCGCCGCCTTTCGACCCGAGCGGCAACACGGCGCTGGTCGGGGCGACCATGATGTTCGAGATTCTGTGCCTGCTGGCCGAATGCGTCAGCCGGCGCCGGGAAGCGCAGCCGCGGTGAACCAGCCGAGGTTCCGGTCGGACGGGCGAGGCATTCCCGAAAAGCCGGAAGCCGCCGCCGTCAGATGACGTCGGCGTTCAGCTCCTTTTTCAGGAATTCGACGTTTTCCCGGATGTTGGGCATGTGCGGATTGACCTCAAGCGCCCGCTCGAAGTATTCGAGAGCCTGCTGTAGATTCTCCTGGCGCATGTGGATCAGGCCCTGTCCCGACAGGGCGCCGAAATGGCGGGGCTCCAGGGCCAGCGTCCTTTTCACGTCGCTGGTGGAGAGGTCGTACTCGCCCATCAGGTAGTGGATGGTCGCCCGCCGGTTCCAGCCCTCCGCGAACTCGGGGTCGATGTCGATCACGCGGCTGTAGATGCTGACCGCGTCCTCGAGTTCGGACCGGCGCATGCTGACCTCGCCCTGTTCCATCAGGAACTCGATTTCCGCGTTCTCGTGCTCGTACCAGACGAACCAGATTCTCTGGGCGATCACCTGGGCCTCGTCGGCATCCCCGGTTGCCTGCAGCCGGTCGAAGAGTCCGGCCAGTTCTGGGTCGTTCTGATCGGCGAGGGCTCCCGATACCAGAAGCAGGCTGCAGAGTGCCACGGTAATGAAATCTCGCATGTGAGGTCTCTGAGATATCCGAAAGCGATTTCCGTAGCATGGCACAGGCCCCACTGTTGTGCAAGCCGACGGCCGGGTTCAGTAAGCCTGAGGCTGTGAGGGTCCGGCCAACCCCTGTTGGCGAAGGCACAACTCACCAACTTCAGAGATGCGCTCTCAAGCAACACATCTTTCTGAAAGATCATCCCTCAAGCATGTGTATCACGTTATGATACAAGATACTCATGGTCTTGAGCACGCAAGGCAAGTTAGCCGACGACACCGTGCGTGATCGTTTTGGCAAGGGATACCCGACCCATCCGGTGAAACGGACACGCGCCTTGCTGTCGGCGATGGATGCCGCCGTTTTGCTTGATGATCCGAGGTTCCCGCCGGGCAGCCGCCTGGAGCAACTGAAAGGCGATCGGGCCGGGCAACATTCGATTCGGATCAACGACCAATGGCGCATCTGCTTCATCTGGACGGATCGGGGGCCGGCCCGTGTCGAAATTGTCGACTATCACTGAGGAGATGAATGATGTCTTTGCTGAAGAATCCGTGCCATCCCGGAGAAGTGCTTGCAGAGCTGTATCTCAAGCCGACTCGAATGAGCGCGATCGAGCTGGCCCGTCGTCTGAACGTGCCCCGCACGCGCATCGAGCGACTGATCAGGGAAGAGACCGCCCTGAGCGTCGACACCGCAATGCGTCTGGCGAAATTCTACGGGACGTCTGCAGAGTACTGGATTAATCTGCAGCGGGCTCGCGACCTTGCCCAGGCCCGCACTGCGCTGGATCTTTCAGAGATCACACCCCTGTCCGCCGCCCGCCTGGGCGCTTGAGCCGCTTTCTGGACGCTGATTATGTGTCTTTGAGGCTCAAAGCGAAAGGGTCTCCACGAACCCCACGCCCCTGAAGAGCTCCTTCGGCCAGGTCCATCTTCTCGATCACGTGGAAGAAGAACGTGCAATTGCAAGAATGGCCTGCGGGCCGTGCGCTGGAGTCGAAGACCGCCGGTGCAAATTTTCTCAAATCCGTTGAGGATACCCGTTTCCCCCTGAAACGGTTGTAGGCCTTGTAAAGATCCGACCATCGCACTGTTATTGCCGAATTGCCTCGGCGATAGGTGACACTTACTCCATCGTTTCTTTCAATCCGCGAAGTTCCTCCGCCTGGATTTGCAAAGCCATATCCCTCGGGGAGAATACGGCTCGCCGCATCAATGAATTGCACTTCAGTAAGCCAGCCACTCATTGATTTGTGTCAACGGAATTTGCCAAGTGGACTGTGCAGATTGAATGCATGCGGGGCTGTGAAGATCCGGTCAATCCCTGTTGACCAAGGTATTGCGTGGATGTTCCGGGTTCAGGGGCCGAGAACTCGCCGGAGCAAGGGTTATCGGGCTCGGTCGGTCCGACGGGTTCAGGACTTCATGCGCTCTCCCCGGGGATCGTAGAGCGGCTCGGCATGAATCCGAGACGGATACATGACACCGTTGATCTCGACTTCCAGGGATTCCCCGTCCCGGGCAAGCCGGCTCGGAACGTATCCGAGTGCCATGGAAATCCCGAGATGGTGCGCATAGCCTCCGGAGGTCACGTAGCCGACGCACTCGCCGTCCTTCAGGATGGCCTCGTCGTTGCTGACATCGATGTCGGTGTCGATGGACAGGGTCACCAGCCTCCTTTCCGGTCCGGCGTTCCGTTGCTCCAGCGCGGCCGCCTTGCCGATGAAATCCTTGTCCCAGTTGATGAAGGCGTCCAGGCCGGATTCCGCGGCGGTGAAATCCGGACGGTAGTCCAGCCCCCACGCCCCCCAGCCCTTCTCGAGCCGCATGCTCATGAGTGCCCGAGCGCCGTACCAGCGAAGTCCGAGATCGGCGCCAGCCGCTTCGATCTCCTCGAACAGCTTGAGCTGGTATTCCGGCTCGACATAGATCTCGTAACCCAGCTCTCCGGAGAACGAGAGCCGGATCAGGATCGTCGGCACGCCGCCGACATAGGTTTCTCGGATATCTCGGAAGCGCAGGGCGCCGGGGCCGACATCATCCCGGCAGATCCGCTCGAGCAGGGCCCTGGAGTTGGGCCCCGACAGGCCGATGCCGTGGTACTGGCCGGAGACGTTTTCATACCGCACGTCGTGTCCGCCGTCCCGGAGCAAGTCTTCGAAGAGCCGGCGATGTGCCATCTGGAAGGCGCCCGAGCCGAACAGCATGAAACGGTCCTCCGACAGGCAGGAGACCGTCAGGTCGCCGTACAGCCTGCCCTTGGGTGTCAGCAGCGGCGTCAGCGAGATGCGCCCCGGCTTCGGAATGAATCCGGCCAGGGTCGCGTCGAGGAAGGCCCGGGCGTCGGGTCCGGTCAGGCGGTGCTTGGCGAAGTTGGCGATTTCGACCGCGCCGACCGCTTCGCGGACCGCTCTGACTTCCCGCGCGACATAGTCGTGGGCCCGGGATCTTAGGAAGGTCGGCTCCTCGAACGCGTCGTCGGGCCTGTCCGCGAACCAGAGCGCGTTCTCGAGGCCGAATCCCGAATCCATGACGGCGCCTTTGGAGACCAGCCGGTCGTGGATCGAGGTGGTGCGCTGTCGCCTGGCGACCGGCAGCGTTTCGTTCGGAAAGGTCAGCATGAAGCGCCGTTCGTAGTTCTCCTTGGCTTTCAGGGTGCCGTAGTGGGGCGTCGCGAAATCGCCGAAGCGGGCGATGTCCATTGCCCAGACGTCGATCGACGGCTCGCCGTCCATCATCCATTCGGCCAGGCACAGGCCGACGCCCCCGGCCTGGCAAAAACCCGCCATGACCCCGACCGCGACCCAGTAGTTGCGCATTCCGGGGACCGGGCCGATCATCGGGTTGCCGTCGGGTCCGAACGTGAAGGGCCCGTTGACGATCTTGCGGATGCCGGCGCGCTGCAGCGCGGGAATCCTCTCGAAGCCGATCGCGAGTTTTTCCTCGATCCGCTCGAGGCAGGGCTCGAGCAGGTCGTGGCCGAAATCCCGGGGCGTTCCGGACACCGACCAGGGCTCGCCGCGCGCCTCGTAGGTACCAAGCAGCATGCCCTGCTGCTCCTGGCGGAAGTAGATATTGCCGGCGTAGTCGATCCCGGCCGGAAGCCGTTGCCCGTGCTCGACGATTTCCGGGATGTCCTCGGTCAGGAGGTAATGGTGCTCCATGGGCTGGACCGGCAGGTGGAGCCCGGCCATGTGTCCGACCTCCCGCGCCCAGAGGCCGCCTGCATTGACCACGATTTCCGCGTTGATGGTGCCTTTCTCGGTCACGACGTCCCAGGTCCCGTCGGGCTGCTGCACGGTTTCGAGCACCGGCGTGTGGGTGTGGTAGGACGCGCCGTGGACGCGCGCCGACTTGGCATAGGCGTAGGTGACGCCGGACGGATCGATGTCCCCGTCCAGGGGATCCCACAACGCCGCCACGTAGCGCTTCGGATCGATCAGCGGGTGGAGCCTCGCGATTTCCTCAAGGGAGATGAACTCCTGGTCCAGGCCCATGTACCGCGCCTTCGAGCGTTCCCGCTTGAGATAGTCGTACCAGTCGTTGTTGGATGCCAGGTAGAACCCGCCCGTACTGTGCATTCCGACCGACTGGCCGGAGGTCTCCTCGATTTCCTTGTACAGGTTGATCGTGTAGCCCTGGAGCCTGGATATGTTCGGGTCGGACGAGATGGTGTGAATCTGTCCCGCGGCATGCCAGGACGATCCGGACGTCAACTCGTTGCGCTCAAGAAGAACGCAGTCCTTCCATCCGAATTTGGCGAGATGGAACAGGATCGAGCACCCGACGACGCCTCCTCCGATCACGACCACACGAGCATGAGATTGCATGGCTTTGTCTCCGGTTGTCTGTCTTGTCTATCGTTCGGGCCGGTCGGTCGGTCCGTGACAGGTCCCGCCGGCTCCCAGGCGGCCGCTCATGGCCAGCCTCCCTGGGTCTTCAGTTCGATTTCCACGAAAACGAACTCGAAATCGTTGATGTTGACGACGTTGTGCTCCACGCCCTCGGGCCGCGTGTAGGACTCCCCCGCGGCGAGTTCGAACGCGGACTCGCCGTCGGCGGTTTCCGCGAGCAGCGTTCCCGTGGTCATCGGCACCACGATGTAGTCGTGGGCATGGCGGTGCCATCCGGTTTCGGCGCCCGGGTCGAACCGCCACCGGGTGACGGTTACCCGGTCGTTGTCGATCTGGACCGTCGGTTCGGCTTTCGGTCTGGATGTCGTCGTGGCCATGGCGAACTCTCGCGGGAACGGTGACACGTTACAGGCGCCGCGCCATCGCGTCAATACCAGGCGTCCGGCAATTCCGACTTCCGCTTCCTGACGAACTCGAGCAGCTCCTCGTTCTTTGCCTCGTCCATGGGCGGCGCCTCGTAGTCGTCGAGCAGGGCGTTCCATCTCTCGAAGGCGCGCTGTCTCGAATCCGGGGCTCCCCGTTCCTGCCACTGCTCGAAACTGTCGTTGTCGGACAGGGACGATTCGAAAAAGGCCGTCTCGTAGTTCGCCAGAGTGTGGCCGCTGCCCAGGAAATGCCCGGACGGCTCGACCTCGAAATAGGCGGAGCGGGCCATGGCGTTCTCGTCCATCGGCATGCCGCCGAGCAGGATTTGGTACGCGGCGAGACGGTCCGCGTCCTGGACCAGCTTCTCGTAGCCGGTCACCAGCCCGCCTTCCAGCCACCCCGCCGAGTGCAGGACGAAATGGGCACCGGCGAGAATCGTCGAGAACATGGAATCGGCGCTTTCCGCCGCGGCCTGCGCGTCGGGCAGTTTGGAGGCGGTCAGGGAGCCGCCGCAGCGCAGCGGCACGCCCAGGCGCCGGGCCAGCTGACCGATCACGAAATTCGACATCACGGGCTCCGGCATGCCGAATGTCGGCGCGCCGCTCTTCAGGCTCATCGACGAGAGGAAGTTGCCCAGGATGAACGGGGCGCCCTCGCGGACGAGCTGGGTGAAGGCGCCGACCGCCATGGCTTCGGCAAGAGCCTGCGCGATCGCCGCCGCCGTCGTGACCGGTCCCATGGCGCCGCTCAGGATGAACGGGGCGGCGATCAGCCCCTGGCCGGCTCCGCAATAGACCTGCGCCGCCTCGGTCACCACCTTGTCCACCATCAGCGGAGAGTTCGTGTTCACGTTGCCGAGGATGACGCAGTGGTTCTCCATGAATTCCCGGCCGAAGAGGATCCGGGCCATGTCGACGCAGTCCTGGGCTCTCGATTTTTCGGTGATGGCGCCGAGAAACGGCTTGTCGCTGTATCGCATGTGGAGATACAGCATGTCGAGGTGGCGCTTGGACACGGGTATGTCGCACGGCTCGCAGATCACGAAGCCGGTGTGGTGGATGGACGGGAGCGAGTAGGCGATCTTGACCAGCTTCTCGAAATCCCGGATGCTGCCGTAGCGCCGGCCGCCTTCCATGTCCAGCACGAACGGAGGTCCGTACACGCAGGCGAAGACTTGGTTGTCGCCGCCGATCTCCACGCTTCTCGCCGGGTTGCGGGCGGTCTGGGTGAATCGGCCAGGGATCGTCTTGCACAACTGCCGTGCCATCCCTCGCGGCAATCGGACGCGGGTGTCCTTGATGTCGGCTCCCGCCTCCTTCCACAGCCTCAGGGCTTCGGGATCCCCCCGGAACTCGATCCCGATTTCCTGCATCAGCCATTCGGCCTGGTCTTCCAGGGCGGTCAGGCCTTCTTCATCCAGATACTCGTAGAACGGGATCCTGCGCTTGACATAGGCCGGGGTGGGAACGGTCTTGCGCTGGCGTCGTGCGGTGCGTGCGAAACGCCGCCCCGATGTCTTGGCCTGATTGTCTGTCATTTGATCTTTCCCCCTTGGACAAGGTGGACGGGCCGGTCAGTTATAGCAGTGGATCATCCTCGCTCCTGAATAATTGTGGTGCTATCTCATGCTGGGAAGGAAACAGCACGGACCTCTGGAGGCATATCCGATAACGGGTGGATTTTTGAAGGCTACCGATGTCCGGGTTCAAAATCAATGCTGGGCGCAGCCGAAATTGGAAAATTTTTTACGCCCGGATTGTTGGGTTGCTTTGCGCATTGACTCCATATCATGGGGAAGTCCTTGTGCGCAAAGCAGTTTGGACGGAGGATTATTTGAAGACCGAGGATTGAGGTCCCCGGGAACGATTTATCGATAGAACTGGTGGTCTACAACAATCTTTTCCAGCGTACTCTTGGACCAAGAGAAGGGCATGATGTTCGAGAGTATCAAGAGCCAGCATGAGATTTTTGCAGTTTCTTATATGGAGTAAGCTGTTCGTTCCACAATTGAACTTTTGCGTTCTTGCCCAGTTCCTTGCGATAGGATTCCATCCGATGGGGCGGGAAATCTTTGCCCAAGAGCAAGCGCATGCACCAAGCCAAATGCTTCCACCCCGAACTACGTATTGGTCTCAACATCTTCTCACCTGAGGTATCGAGTTCATACAGGTGGTCTGCATATCCCCAACACTTTGGAGGAATCGAAGGAACAATATCGTCTACTCTTCGAATATTTGTTGGTGGGTTGAGGGGGGAATCGTAATACGCGGCAGCATTGCAGAAACGTGGACTACCAAACGTAATCGTCGAGCATGATTCGAATCTGATGATGTTCTGCATGAGAGCGGCTACCGCGCCGCCTAGTGAGTGTCCGGTCAAGAACAAATGACATTTCTGATTATTTGTCTTTGTCATGTCTCGTATTTTATCCATTACTCGCACCGCAACACGCAACGCTTCTTCGCTAAATCCTCTATGCACACGGCAACCGCATGGTCCATACCAATGGCCAAAAGGCATATCAACCATAGCGGCACGTATGTTGATTCTCCAGTCATATAGCCACGAAGTACCTCGGAATCCGATAAACAGCCGCTCCTTTTTCCTGATTCCAACGGCCACAATGCCTCTATCAACCACTACAAACCGATCATTCAAATCCAAGTTGCCCAGATACTGTTCGATATCGATGGCTTCTCTCGTCTCGATTATGTCAGCGTACCCATCGGAAGGAATAACCTTTGCCCTTTTTCTGCCATCAATCTCGAATTTCGGCACGTGGTGGTAGCACAACTCCGAAACCAGTGCGCAAACATATCTGATGATGGGATCTCTGGAGTCACCTTTTTCCGGTAGCTTAGAGACCAAATCTTGGAATTCATCGAACGCATGATCCATTACTTCCTGCCTCCTATTCTTCTGAATTTTTAGTGTCAGAGATTAGTCGAGCATGTCACTCTTGAAATGAATCCCCGCTTCGAGTCTGAGAACTGGACGAGCGTGTGGAGCACGTTTGATATCCGGCTCTTAACCTGCTGCCGACTTT
>VYGS01000035.1 GCA_009841725.1 Gammaproteobacteria bacterium | reverse complement strand
GGCTGACTGCGACCAATGCGGTTTCCTTCGATGTGCATGAGAACGAGATCCTGTCCGTAATCGGGCCGAACGGCGCAGGCAAATCCACGCTCTTCAAGATGATCACCTCGTTCCTGCCGACCTCTTCGAGTGAGGTGCTGTTCCGGGGCGAGAGGATATCCGGCCTGAAGCCTCATACCGTTGCCCGGAAAGGCGTCATACGAACCTTCCAGGAAACCAACATATTCAGGAATATGTCGGTCAGGGAGAGTGTCGTCGTGGCGCAGCACCTGCGGTCGTCGGCTTCCCTGGGGGGATATTTCATCGGGACCCGCACCGCGCGGTCCGACGAAGAGCGCTTCGGCAGGCGGGCGGACCAAGTGCTTTCCTTTCTCGGAATGTCGAATATCGCCGGTGAGCGCGCGGGCAATCTTCCCCAGGGCCATCTGCGGGCGCTCGGCATCGCCATCGGCCTTTCCACGGATCCGGTCGTCCTGCTGCTTGACGAGCCCTTCGCCGGGATGAATCACGACGAGACGATGAACATGGTCTCGCTCGTCAGGTCCGTCCGGGACCGGGGTGTGACCGTCCTGTTGGTCGAGCACGACATGGCTGCCGTCATGTCGATCTCCGATCGGATCGTGGTGTTGAATTTTGGTGAGAAAATCGCTGAAGGCACGCCTGCCCAGATTCAGAACGACGAAAAGGTCATCGAGGCCTATCTTGGCAGTGTCGATGACGAGATTGGAATCTAGGCCATGACGTCGAGAATACTGCATTTTCGGGATGTCGAACTCTACTATGGCCGGGTCTATGCATTGCGGGGTGTCACACTCGAGTTGGCCGAAGGCGAAACGATCGCCCTCATCGGTGCCAACGGCGCCGGAAAGACCTCGATTCTCCGTGCCATAACCGGACTTTCCAGGATTGACCGCGGGTCGATCGATTTCCGGGGCGAGCGGATCGACGGTCGCGGTACCGCCAGCATCGTGGACATGGGGATTGTCATGGTTCCCGAGGGCCGCAGGGTGTTTCCCTACATGTCCGTCAAGGACAATCTGCTGATGGGCGCCTTCACCCGCAAGGACAAGGTGGAAGTCAGGCGGTCCCTCGAGAGTGTCCTGGAGCGGTTTCCCCGCCTGAAGGAACGCTACCGGCAGGTTGCCGGAACCCTTTCCGGCGGGGAGCAGCAGATGCTGGTGATCGGCCGGGCCCTGATGGCGCGGCCGCAGCTTCTGCTGCTTGACGAGCCGTCGCTCGGCATCGCGCCGAAGCTGGTTCAGGATATCGCACGCTCCATCGTCCGCATCAATCGTGACGACGGCGTTTCGGTCCTGCTGGTGGAACAGAATTCACGCATGGCGCTGAGCATATCCAATCGGGCCTACGCACTTACCACCGGAAACGTGGTGGTTTCGGGAGAGTCCCGGGAACTGTTGAACGACGCCCGCATAAAGGAAGCATATCTGGGCGGTGCGGCGTAGGGAAACATGGAACTGCTCGTCGTCAATCCGAACAGCACGGCCTCGATGACCGAGACAATCCGGCTCGGCACACAGCGTGTCGCACGGCCGAACACGAAAATTGTTGCCGTCGGCTCTGCGTCCGGACCGCCAAGCATCCAGGGGTATTACGATGGCGCTGCCTGTCTCGCTGGCCTCCTGGAGCAGGTTGAACGCCACAGGCACGTTGACGGCATCGTCATTGCCTGCTTCGACGACACCGGGCTTGACGCGGTGAGATGCATGGTGGATGCCCCCGTTGTGGGGATTGGCCAGTCGGCCTGTTATGCCGCCAGCATTCTCGGCAACCGGTTCACGGTAGTCACCACTCTTTCCCGTTCCGTGCCGGTGCTGGAATCCAACCTTCTCAGATACGGGCTGGCCGCCCGCTGCGCCGGGATCAGGGCGACCAACATTCCGGTGCTGGAACTGGAAAACATGGCTTCCGAAACCATCGATGCCATTCGCCGCACCATCGAGACTGCGATCCGGGAGGACCAATCGGATGCCATCGTGCTCGGTTGCGCCGGAATGACCCGGCTGATGGAACAGCTGTCCGGTGAATACGGCCTCCCGGTCATCGACGGGCTGAGTTGTGCCGTGACACTTGCCGAAGCGCTCGTGGCCTCGAATTTGCGCACGTCGAAGGCCGGAGCCTATGGATAACGTCCCGGGTCCATCGTAATCCTGTCGCTTGGGAAGGCACGTCGCTGCCCACCGTCATGCCGGGTTCCCCGATTGGAAGTGAATCAGGGTGATCCGGCCAGACGCGACACTGCGCAATGCATCCGGCCGGGCCTCTGCTTGCGAAAAATGCCGGAGGCAATCCAGCCGTTCCCTTAAAGCAGTGCGTTGCGGTAGCGTTCCAGGGCCGGGGAGTGAGTGCGCAGATTCTCGAACATGGCCGTATCACCTGCTGAGTGGAAACACGACCCTGTCGGAAACCGGGGCAGTGCCGAATCCTGTGTTGCGGACAGCGGGTGGCACTCTACCACAAAATGCTGCTTTTGGATATAATCCACTTTTATATCCGATTGATAAATAATGATAAATTGGCCAGATTCTCCTTGTAGTCACCAAGTCTTGCTAAGACCATGAAAATCGGCATACTGTGTACCGGCGATGAAATCCTGACCGGGAAGACTGTCAACACCAATTACAGCCATATTGCCGCGCGGCTGGTCGAGTTGGGATTCGATGTGCACTGGGGAGCGACTGTCGGCGATGACCGCCGGTCCCTGCTCCAGGCGATGAAGCTGGCCTCCTCGTCTTCCGATGTGGTGATTGTCAACGGGGGGCTCGGCCCGACCCTGGACGATCTGACTCAGGAGATGGCGGCGCACACGGCCGGCGTGGGATTTGTGCTGCACCGGGAATGGCTGGAGCGCATCGAGAGATGGTACCGTGCCCGGGGCCGGGGCATGCCTGACAACAATCGCAAGCAGGCTCTGCTGCCGGAGGGTTCGGAACTGATCGACAATCCGATCGGCACGGCCTGCGGATTCGCCCTGGACATCGGGAGTGCGCGTTTCTTCTTTACGCCCGGTGTACCCGGGGAGCTCTTCAGAATGCTCGATGAGCAGATCATTCCACGGCTTCAGGCCATGCGCGGAGGTTCCCTGCTCACTCGGGTCAAGCGATTCCATTCGTTCGGCATCGGTGAATCCCGCGCTGACGGGATGCTTGCCGAAGCGGCGCGGATGGCCGCGCGGTCGGACGTCAGGCTCGGCTTTCAGTCCCACTATCCGCAGCTTGAAACGAAACTGGCGGTCAGATCTGAAAGTGGACCGGATGCCGAGACGATCCTGGGACCGATCGAAAACGAGGTCCGGGCCCGCTTGGGCAACTTCATCGTGTGCGAGGACAACGACACGATAGAAGGCGGAATTTGCCGCATGCTGCAGGAATCTGGAGAATGCGTGTCGGTGGTGGAGATGCATACCGCCGGGAGAATCAACGGCAGGCTGCTTTGCGCAGCAGGCCACCCGGAAGTGGTCAGGACGGGAATGGCGTCCATGGCTGTCGAGGAGATCCTCGGATTCTTCGACCTTCCTTCGCCCGATATGGCGTCACCTGCCGATGCAGGACGTATAGCATCCCGGGCATGTGAACGGAACGCCTCGACACACGGTCTTGCCGTGCTCACGGAGCCTTATGCTGACGAGGCCGGCGGGCGGGGTATTGACGTCCATATCGGGATTTCCGGAAACGGGGCGGTCGTGCGTCGCCGCTCAAGACTGCCGGGAAGGCCGGACTGGACAAGAATCGGTGCAGTGGAGCTTGGTCTGGACTGCCTGAGACGATTCCTGTCGGGACTACCGGTGGATGAGCGGATCGATTTCGAGCAGCACTGACCGGGTTTGGTTGCGCATTATGAATCCAGTATCGGGACAATCCAGGACTTGTGCTCGGCGAGTTCGGCATGCGTGAGTCCCGTCAACTCGTAAGGCAATACGAGCCAGTCCTCGGTGCAATGAAGATAGTAGTCGGGTATTCGTCCGGAGCGGTTCTGTTTGGGCTTGTAGAACGGTGCGGCGATCCTGAAATCGGTCGGCATGTTGCGCTTCATTCTCGATCGCAGGCGCCCGATCAGGGCTTGGACATGGCGTCCCGTGGCAAACACGTCGTCGACGATGAGCAGGGAGTCGTCGTGATTCATCGTTTCCACCAGATACTTTAGGCCATGGGCTCTCAGCCCGGTGTCGGAGTGGTATCGGTCAAGATAGTCCTCCATGCCCCGGTAGGACGTTCTGACCGAGATATGATCGGTTTCAACCCCCAGGTACTGCAGGCATTCCTGGACATAGATGCCGACCGTCGACCCGCCCCGCCAAAGCCCCACCAGAAAATGCGGCCTGAATCCGCTTTCGTGGATCTTGACGGCGAGTCGATAGGCGTCATTCAGTAATGCCTCTTCGTCGATGAATCGTTTTTTTGCGACTGCCTGCATCACTCCGCGGCATGTGTTTTCGACGCGCTCCCGACTTCCCGATTCGGCCTGTTCCGTGGCAGAATCGTCCGGTACCGGCCGGATACATCGAGATGAATCCTTGCATCGGGTGGGTCGGAACATTCCGTTTCGTCACGCCGGATAGTCCGGTACTATGTATAACAGAAAATCACTTTCCCGTGTACCTGCAGCAATGCGATGAGCGACAAACTCTATCTTTCCGCCCAACAGCTTCTCGAGGATTCCTTCCGTCTCGGGGCCGGGATCGTCAGAAGCGGATTTCGCCCGACATTCATGATCGCGATCTGGCGAGGCGGAGTGCCTGTCGGGATTGCGGTCCAGGAAATGCTGGCCTTCCACGGCATCGAGACCGATCATATCGCCATCCGTACTTCCTCCTACAGCGGTATAGACGGCCGCTCGGCGGAAATCAGGATTCACGGGATGAGCTACCTGATCAAGAACATATCCCGCGAGGACCGCTTGTTGATTGTCGACGACGTGTTCGACACCGGGTTCACCGTCGAGGCGGTGATCGCCCAGCTGCGCACGCAGTCCAGGCAGAATGCGCCGGACGAGATCAGGATTGCGGTTCCCTACTACAAGCCTTCGAGGAACCGGACCGGCATTGTTTCGGACTATTATCTCCACGAAACCGAATCGTGGCTGAAGTATCCGCATTCGCTCGAAGGATTGAGTGTGAACGAGATACGGGCCAATCGGCCTGTTCTGTTCGACATCATCAGCAGTCACATCCCTTCTCAAGAGCGTCGGCCGTCGGACAAGTAGTTTCGGTCGATGGCAGGGCGGAGTCGGCATCTGTATGCGGCCTGAGCGGATAGCCGCCGCGTGTCGCAATTTCAATTTGTCGAGTATAATCCGGCACAGGGATTTATCCCTCTGACAGGTTTCTGCTGGACGACTGCCCAACTGGAGGTGGTGACATGTCTGAATCACAAACCGGGCGATCGGAAGCTTATGGACCCGACGCCATACAGCTTCCCCCGCTTTATGCCTGGCCGCCGAAAATAGTCGAGGCAATCCGGTACATCACATTCGACTTGCTGTTTCCGTGGGGGTTCATCTACCTTGGGATTGCCGTGCTCTTCTGGCATTTCCTGACTCCCTCCATGGAGACGATGTCGGAATTTTCTCCCGGCTGGATGGCTGCCATCTGGATCAGGAATGCGTTGATGCTCACGGCGATAGCCGGCGGGCTGCACTGGTGGCTGTACATGCGTCGCCATCAGGCCGGCCGGTACAAGTTTGATTCACGATGGCAGGCGACCGGGGACAGGCGTTTCCTGTGGGGCGACCAGGTCAAGGACAACATGTTCTGGAGCCTGGTCTCCGGAGTCACCATCTGGACGCTCTATGAGTGCGTCACACTCTGGTTCTATGCGTCAGGCCGACAGCCTCTTCTTTCGGTATCCGACTACCCGGTCTATTTCGCGATATGCGTTCCGCTGGTGCTGCTGTGGAGTACCACGCATTTCTATTTTGTCCACCGGCTGCTTCATGTGAAGCCGATTTACGACATCGCCCATGAACTGCACCATCGAAACGTCAATATCGGTCCCTGGGCCGGGATCTCCATGCATCCGCTTGAGCATCTCCTGTATTTTTCCCTGTTCGTCCTGTGGTGGTTCGTTCCGGTTCATCCGATCATTGTGATACTGACCGGGTTGTTTCAGGGAGCGAGCCCGTCGGTGACCCATTCGGGCTTCGACTATCTCGATCTGGGAAAGGGCAGGAAAGTGACGGTCGGGGACTACTTTCATCAGCTGCATCACCGGCATTTCCATGTCAACTATGGAAACACTCCGACACCCTTTGACAAGGCCTTTGGCAGTTGGCACGACGGCACCGAGGCGGGAAGGGAGGTGGTGAAACGGCGTATGCGCTCGAAACGGACATCGATTCAATCCGGTTCCGGATGAACCATGCCGATACCGGGCGCAGTCCGGAGCGGCTACATGCCGGGCCATCCGGCCATGCATGATATAATCAAAACAGCGAATTCCGTGTACGATTCAAGATTTGTAGCGGACATGCGAACCGTCCTATTTTGATGTCCGGTGATCGGGCAAATCAGGCCGTTCACCCCCAGCAATTCGATTTTTCCCTGTCTCCCAGTCCATTGTCATGTCGAAATACTCATTGTGGACCGTCATCCGGAACGGCTTGAACGGACAACAGGGATGGGACCGGCAGTGGCGCGATCCGGAACCCCGGGAGAGCTACGATGTGGTGATCGTGGGAGCCGGATTGCACGGCCTCGCTACAGCGTACTATCTCGCGAAAAATCATCATGTCAGGAATGTCGCCGTCCTGGAAAAGGGATGGCTCGGCGGCGGCAATGCCGGCCGAAACACCACGATCGTTCGATCAAACTACATGATGCCGGGAAATCGGCAGTTCTACGAGCACTCGCTGAAGCTCTGGGAAGGCTTGAGTCACGACCTCAACTACAATGTGATGTTCAGCCAGCGCCATCATGTGACGTTGCTTCATTCGCCGGCCGCACGAGACGGTGCCGCACGGCGCTACAATCGGATGAGACTGACCGGTTCCGACGGAGAGTTGTGGGATATCGAGACTCTCAGGAAGGAAATTCCGCACCTCAACTACGACAATGCCCGGTTTCCGATCATCGGCGCGGCGGTTCAGAAGCGCGCCGGCAACGCCAGGCACGATGCCGTGGCCTGGGGCTATGCCCGGGGCGCCGACATGCAGGGAGTCGACATCATCCAGAATTGCGAGGTGGTTGGCGTCGTTCGGGAGAACGGCAAGGTGGTCTCCCTGCAGACGACACGGGGCAATATCCGTGCGGGCAAGGTCGGCTTTGCCGTTGCGGGCAACACCTCCCGACTGTGGCAGATGGCCGGATTCGGGGGATTGCCGATCGAGACGCACAAGCTGCAGGCTTTCGTGTCCGAGCCGATCAAGCCCCTGCTTGACCACGTGGTTGTTTTCGGAGTGGGGGGCGCACATTTCTACATCTCGCAATCCGACAAGGGCGGGATGGTGTTTGGAGGCGATCTGGACTGGTACAAGTCGTACGCCCAGCGCGGAAACCTGCCGATCGTCCAGGATGTTTGCGAGTGCGCAACGTCGATCCTGCCCTGCCTGGGCCGGGTACGCCTTCTCAGGCACTGGTCCGGAGTCATGGACATGTCGATGGACGGTTCGCCGTTTATCTGCAAGACGCCGCTCGAGAACCTTTATCTGAATGCGGGCTGGAACTACGGCGGATTCAAGGCGAGTCCGGCCTCGGGATGGTTTTTTGCAGATCTGATCGCGAATGACCGCCCCCATGAAACGATTCAGCATTACACGCTGGAACGGTTTCACAGGGGGTTGATTCTTGACGAACGGGGCGCAGGACCCGATCCGAAACTTCACGGCTAGAGCGATGCTGAGAATCCATTGTCCCTTCTGCGGTGTCCGGGATCATTCGGAATTCACTTATGGCGGCGATGCCTCGATCGTCTATCCTCCGCTGGATGCCGGCGCGGACGAATGGCATGACGCGGTATTCCTGAGAGAGAATGTCCGGGGACTTCAGTCGGAAACCTGGCATCATGTGAACGGATGCCGGATGTGGCTGATCGTTGAGCGGGACACCATGACCCATGAGATCGTCAGCGTCCGTCCTGCGCACGAAGGCTGTGCGACGGCAACTTCGGGTGACGGCAAGGGAGAGGGACAATGAACGGCCGCAGACTTCCTGAAGGCGGTCGAATCGACAGAAAAAAGGCGATCGGATTTGCCTGGGATGGCAAGAGTCTGGTCGGATACCAGGGTGACACGCTCGCTTCCGCACTGATGGCTTCCGGGCAACAGGTACTGGGGCGCAGCTTCAAATACCATCGGCCGCGCGGCATCATGTCGGCCGGTGTCGAGGAATCCGGCGCCCTGGTCACCGTCGACAGGGATTTCCGCAAGGAGCCGAACATCAAGGCGACGACCCAGGAATTGTACGAAGGCCTTGAGGCATTCGGCCAGAACGCATGGCCGAGTGTCCGGACCGATATCGGCGCGGTGAACTCGCTGATGTCCCGGTTTTTTGCGGCCGGATTCTATTACAAGACGTTCATGGGGCCGAAATCCCTCTTTGGCGGCGGAACCCGTTTCTGGATGCAGTGCGAAAAGCTCATACGGCAGGCTGCCGGGATGGGCGCGGCATCCCGTGAGCCGGATCCCGACAGCTACGACCATGCGCACGATCATTGTGACGTGCTGGTTGTCGGCAGCGGTCCGGCGGGCCTGTCTGCTGCAATTGTCGCGGCCAGGGCTGGCCTGGACGTGCTTCTGGTCGAACAGGATTTCGAACTGGGCGGGGATTTGCTGAACCGGCCGGGTCCGGCCGAGAAAAAGCGGACGCAACTCGTTGCGGACGCCGTGAAGGCGGGAGCGAGAATCATGACCAGGACGACCGCGTTCGGGCTCTATGATCACGGTGCCGCCGGACTTCTCGAGCGCGTGACCGATCATTTGCCGGGCTCGAACCGCAATCTGCCACGACAACGTTTCTGGATTGTCAGGGCCCGTTGCACCATCCTTGCGACCGGGGCGATCGAGCGGCAGATGGCCTTCGGGAACAATGATCGGCCCGGAGTGATGACCGCGTCGGCAGGACGGGCATATCTGAACCGGTTTGGTATTCTTCCGGGAGAGCGGATTGTCGTGGCCACGAACAATGATTCAGCCTACGAGACCGCCGCCGAACTGGCGAATGCCGGAGCGGTTGTCAGCCTCATGGATGCGCGGGACAACGTTCGGTCCGAGCTGATCGGGATGCTTGGCGGGAGCAACATCAGCTTGCGCATTCGCGCCGCGCCGCTGAATGTCAAGGGATTTCGACAGGCCAATGGCCTGGAATTTACAACGGCCACGGCAGGCGGATGGGAACATGGAGGCGTCGAGGATTGTGATCTGCTGCTGGTCTCGGGAGGATGGTCTCCGGTGGTGCACTTGCTGTCTCACCTCGGTCACAAGCCGGTCTGGAACAGGGAGCAGGCCTGTTTTGTGGCACCGGACACCGACAGTCCGGTGATCATGGCAGGTTCGGCTGCGGCGGTCTGGGACAGCGACGACTGCCTGGTTTCAGGGCTTTCGGCCGGTGCCCGGGCTGCAAAGCGGCTCGGATGCCCGGTACGCCAGAGAAAGGCTCCGGCAACGGGAGGTTGGGCCAGCCCCATCGTTCCGGTCTACGAGGTCGCTGTCGCCGGGAGACGCCTGAAGAGCATGGTCGATCCCCAGCACGATGTGACCACAGAGGATATCCGGCTCGCCCACCGCGAGGGATTCGTTTCGGTCGAGCATCTCAAGCGATACACGACCCTGGGCATGGCGACCGATGGCGGCAAGGTCGGAAACGTGATCGGTCTTGCCCTGATGGCCGATGCACTCGGAAAGGACATCCCGGATGTCGGCACGACGACTTTTCGGCCGCCCTATACCTCGGTTTCCATCGGCGCGCTCAAGGGGCGCAACGTGGATCGGCATTTCCGGCCCCTGCGCCGGACTCCCATGCATGACTGGAATCTCGACCACGGGGCGACGATGACCATGGCTGGCCTGTGGCATCGTCCCTGGTATTTCGCTCTGGAGGGAGAGGGAATCTCCGAGGCCTATGTGCGGGAAACCGCGACAGTCCGGGAGAGTATCGGGCTTTGCGACGTGACCTCTCTGGGAAAGATTGCGGTCCAGGGACCGGATGCGACCGAATTTCTCAATCGCATCTACACCAATCCGTTCGCCAAGCTGCCGGTCGGCAAGGCCCGGTACGGGATCATGCTCAGGGACGACGGCATCGTTCTGGATGACGGTACGACCTGGCGTTTGTCCGAAACGGAGTACTTCATGACCACGACAACGGCCCATGCGGCGAAGGTCATGGTCTGGCTGGAGGAACTTCTCCAGACCCGGTGGCAGGATCTTCGTGTTCACGTCACCAGTGTCTCCGAACAGTGGGCGGGCTGCGCCGTGGCCGGACCCGGATCCCGTGATGCTCTCAGGGCCTGTGTGGAGGATTCCGATGTTCTCGACAACGACAATCTGCCGTTCATGGGTGTCGTCGAGACATCCTTCAAGGGCGGCATCCCCTGCAGAATTGCCCGGATCAGTTTCTCTGGAGAGATGGCTTACGAAGCCTACGTCCCGTCGGATTTTGCGGTGTCCATGATGGATATGCTGTGGGACGAGACCAAGTCGGCCGGAGGGTGTCTGTATGGTCTTGAGGCGCTGGGGGCCTTGCGGATCGAAAAGGGCCACGTCACCGGTGCCGAGCTCGATGGACGCGTCACGATCGAAGATGCCGGACTCGGAAGAATGGCTTCCGAAAACAAGTCCTACATCGGCAGTGCGCTTCGGAAACGGCCTGAATTGATGCGCGAGGACCGGCCAAGGCTGGTCGGTATCAAGCCGAAAGACCGGAGTCTGACATTCAATGCCGGCGCAATTCTGTGCAGGCAGGGCGAGGTTTCCGGAATGGGAGAGGGCTGGGTCACGGCCGTGACGCATTCTCCGGCTCTCGGTCACTGGATCGGGCTTGGGTTCATTTCCGGAGGATACGAAGCATGGCAGGATCGCGTTGCCGTTGTGGCCGATCCGTTGCGCAAGGAAGATGTCGAGGTGGAGATCGTCTCGCCCCACATGTACGATCCGCAGGGAGAACGGATGCATGGCTAAGATTGCTGCAGAACGGATCTCGGCACTGGCCGGTCATTACACGCCCGGCAAGTCGGGCGAGCTGGGGGCGGACGGCAGTGCCGGAGTCATTCTCAGGGACATGCAGGGGCTGGTGCTCCACCAGGCGGCCGGCTGGGCCGACAGCATGGACCGGGTAGGCGCCGCGATCGCCAAGGCGGTTCGCGTCGAGACCGCCCCGGGCCCGGGACGGGCCGTGACCGGTGAGCGGGGATCGTTGCTGCGAATCGAACCGATGAAATGGTGGCTGGTGGGCGTTGCCTCCCCGAAGATTTCGCCGAACCACGGCGCAGTACTGGACCTGTCCCATTCCCGCACCCGCATTCGGGTCAGCGGGGCGCAGGCTACGGTGTTTCTGAATCGTTTTCTACCTCTCGACTTGCGGGAGAGGTCGTTCCCGGTCGACTCGGTCGCCTCGTCGGCAATCCACCATGTGGGCGTTACATTATGGCGTTCCGGCGACGGTTACGACCTGTTCGTGCCGCGGGGCTTCGCCCTGTTTGTATGGGAGGGACTGGTCGACGTCGCAAGGCAGTTCGGTCTGGAGATCGTCTGATTCCTGCACGGCCGGCAAGCGTTGAGCACAGGGCATTGCGGCCGATTCCCGGACCCTCGGGGTTTCCGCTATCCTTCTGTTCCATGCCTCTCTCATGAGTCGGGAGGACAAACGACCGTTCCGTTATCGCTCCGCATTCGGGCGTCATGCGGAGACCCGGCGTTACGGTGTCGGCATGATCATCCTGTTCTGGATCATCCTGATGGGATTGCTGGCCTTCGTGTTCAGCGATGTGCTGGAGAGGCAATTCAATCCGAACCGTCATCCGGAATCTTCAAGCACCGTGCTCGAGAGCAGGGTCGTGCTGAAACAGAATCGGCAGGGTCACTATGTCGCCACAGGCCGGATCAACGGTCATCCCGTAAAATTTCTGCTTGACACCGGAGCGACGGACGTCAGCGTTCCCCTCGAAGTGGCGGGCAGTACGTCTCTCGAGCCCGGTCAGCCGGTGATCACCCGTACGGCGAACGGCACCATCCGGGTTTTCGACACGCGGCTCGACAGTGTCGAGCTCGGAAGCATAAGGATCTCCAACGTCAGGGCGAACATCAATCCTTATATGCAGGGAGACGAGGTGTTGCTCGGGATGAGCTTTCTCAAGCATCTCGAACTTGTGCAGAAAGACGGCCAATTGTCGCTGGTTCAGCGGCATTGAGGGTCTGACACGCCTTGGGGAATCTCAGCATTCCAACTCCTCCCGCAGTTTCATTCATCCCGCCTTGACCGAGAAGCATGCCCGAGGCGTCGGTCAAGGCGAATCATGACAAGTGGCCGCAGTCAAAATACAACAAAATTGTTGACAACAATTTTGTTGTATTTAAGTTCCATGGACGATTTGTCAAGATTCAAAGGAATGAAGTCATCGACAGGTCGCCGGATAATCGGTATCAAGGGGCATCGGAATCCATCTCCCTGCCATTCGAGCTTGCGAGATGTCTTTGTCTGTACTGTTGCGTATGATAGAGTTAAGCACATGGAAGTATGTTTAATTGACTTATTGAATGAAAGATTTTTCTAATCAACAAGTTATAGACCATCTTAAGCGTCTGAATCCGTGGTGGCGCAGCAGTCAAGTGGATGACGAGACGCTTGCGTTGCGTCCTCGCGCCTATCTGGATCCGGTACGGCAACTGTTGGTGGAGCCCGGATTGCGCCGTGCCGTGGTGTTGCTTGGGCCGCGTCGGGTCGGCAAGACTATTTTGATCCGGCACCTGATCGCCAGACTTCTGGACGACAAGGTCGATGCTCGGCGGATAGCTTATGTGGAGATGGATCATCCACTGCTGCATGGTCAATCGCTGGAGGCGCTTGTGCAGCAGGTCGAGGCGGCGACGCCCGGCGGCGAGGGATTGCGTTATCTGTTTTTCGATGAAATCCAGTCGCACAAGGATTGGGAAAAACACCTGAAGCCCCTGGTCGATCATCGTTCCGACCTGCGTTTGCTTGTATCCGGATCGGCAGCGGCGGCACTCAAACGCCAGAGCACCGAGTCCGGCGCCGGGCGCTTCACCGACTTTCTGCTGCCGCCGCTGACTTTTTCGGAATATCTGGATCTTCGCAGGGACGAAGCCGTCATATGGGAAGATCGTCCCAACAGTTACGTGTTGCGTGATATCGGGCGGTTGAATGCGCAGTTCGTGGATTATGTGAACTTTGGGGGTTATCCGGAACTGGCGCTATCGCCAACTGTGCGCAGCGACCCGATTCGCTTTGTCAAATCGGACATTGTTGACAAGGTATTGTTGCGTGATCTGCCACAGTTGTATGGCATCAATGATATCCAGGAACTTAATTCATTGTTCACGTTGCTGGCATTCAATACGGCCGAGCAGGTTTCCTTCGAGCAATTGTCCCAGCGTAGCGGTGTCGGCAAGCAGACCATCCAGAAGTACATCGAGTATCTGGAGGCGGCTTTCCTTGTCAAGAGGGTTTTCCGGGTCGATCAGGATGGTCGTCGGTATCGACGAGAACGCAATTTCAAGGTGTATTTGACCAACTCGGCCATGTATACCGGTCTGTTCGGTGCCAGACAGCCCGATGAGAGAGAATTCGGGCATCTGGTGGAAACTGCGCTGTTCGCGCAACGCTTCCATGAGGGCGCTCGCCTGAATTATGCCCAGTGGGGTAAGCAGGATTGCGAAGTGGATCTAGTGGAGTCTTCGCCATTGCTGAAACCGACCGGTGTGCTGGAAATCAAGTGGAGTGACAGGTATGTCAACAAGCCGGAAGACCTCAAGGGCTTGATGAAGTTTATACACAGGAACCCGCTCCAGATGGCCTGGGCGTCAACACGCAGCCAGTTTGGCAAGAAGGTCATTGGCGATACCGAAGTGCGGCAATGGCCCGCGGCTGTACTCGCCTTTCATTACGGCGTTGGCGCAGTACGCGGTCGCCTTGCCGACTTTGACGCACAGGTCCGGGAGTTCACTGGACATGAGCCTTGTCCGCCACCTTGATCCGACTGGCGATTTCCCGCTTTCCTTGGAGAACTGTCAGCAGCTTTCAGTCTCGGCGAAGTGGAGGGCGGTCAGGAGGATAAACAGCAGGGCAAATTCAGATGACAGTCCGTTGTCGAGGCCTCGATTTGTTCGCATTGTTGCGGGAAGCCCCCTGCATGGCAGCGTCCGGATGCGGCGGTGAATCCTTTTTGTCGCCTCGGACTTGCCGGACTGGATGATCGCGAATACAGCCGGAACATCTTCCCTGCGCAGACGTGATTGGTGCCGAAGGCGGGACTCGAACCCGCACGGATCTCTCCACTACCCCCTCAAGATAGCGTGTCTACCAGTTCCACCACTTCGGCAATCGTGAATTTCGTCGAGCAATCGGATTGTACTATGCCATTGCGTCCAATCTGAATTCTTCAGGAGCACCCAGGGTTGTCCGGCATCGACCGGTTCCTGCAGTCAATTCCAGGAGCGGCTTTCCCCGGAGCATGCTACTCCGGTGCCGCGGGCACGTCGGATTCTCCGGAACCGCTTTCTTCAACTTCGGGAACTGCATCCGTGAGGCTGTCCGCCGGCTGGACGACTGTCGACTCGTCAACGATGCTGATGTCCTCGGTATGCCGGGTAAAGAGAAAAGCCAGCACCAGGCTGGTCAGGAAGAAAACGATTGCAAGGCCCGAAGTCAGCCGGGTCAGAAAGTTTGCCGACCCTCTTGCTCCGAAGAGCGTCTGGGACGATCCGCCGCCGAAAGCGGCGCCCATGTCGGCTCCCTTTCCCTGTTGCAGGAGCACCAGCACGATGATGGCCAGCGCAACGATCAGATGCACGACCAGAAGTAAATTCGAAACCATCATATTTCACGTCATGGCAGATGACTCGAGGTCAGGCTGCCTTGCAAATTCCCAGAAAATCCTCGGCAGCCAGCGAGGCGCCGCCGATCAATCCGCCGTCGATGTCCGGACAACCCAGCAGGTCGGCAGCGTTGTCAGCCTTCATGCTCCCTCCGTAGAGAAGACGGCAGGCGCTGGCCGTTTCACGGTCCCTGTCAGCGAGAAGATTCCGGATAAAGGCATGCATCGTCTGGGCCTGTTCGGGTGTCGCCGTCAGGCCGGTGCCGATGGCCCATACGGGTTCATAGGCGATGATCACGTCCGCGAAAGAATCAATACCGACTCCGTCGATGACAGATCGCAACTGCCCTGCAACCACGCTTTCAACCTGGCCGCCTTCCCGCTCTTCCCGTGTCTCGCCGACGCAGACGATGGGCCGTATCCCGTTCTTGAGGGCGACTTCCGTCTTGTCGGTCACGGACCGGTCGGTTTCCCCGTACAGGGTGCGCCGCTCCGAGTGGCCAAGAATGACCAGTTCGCATCCGCAGTCTTTCAGCATCCCGGCCGAAACTTGCCCAGTATACGCGCCATCGTCGTGAAGGTCCATGTCCTGGGCGCCCAGCATGCATGCGCTGTCGGCAATCGCCTCATGAACCGTGTCCAGCAGAGTGAAAGGAGGGCAGATGGCGACATCAATGCCTTTCAGTTCCGAAAATCCCTTCACGATGTCCGAGCACAACTCGACAGCCATGGCCTTTCGGCCGTTCATCTTCCAGTTTCCGGCGATGAGTGTTTTTCGCATGTCAGGGGTACAAAATCGGTTTGCCCTGGAATCTGCCCGGAACAGTGGCGGGCCTCCGAAAGCAAGGGCGGATCATACCGGAATCGGGGCGCAGAAAGCAACGTGTATGCGGGACCGTGGTACAGGGACATGCGACCTCACAGGTCGAATTCCAGCCATACGGGCTGATGATCGGAACCGTTCGCATTCTCGTCCACCCGGCATGATGCGATCCGGTTCCTGATCGGAGTGCTCACGAAACAGTAGTCCATGCGCGTGGGCCCCGTCAAGGTGTGGCCGGTATGTCCAGACATCGGATCTCCTCCGCAAAATGTCCAGGCATCGATGAAACCGTCTTCGCTGATGACATGTCCTCCGTAATCGCTTTGGGGCCCGACAATCATTTGATATTCCGGACTGTCGGGCGCGAAGTTGAAATCACCAAGCAGGATCGCCTGGTCGGCCACGGACCGGTCGGGGACATCGGGTTCGAGATTCAGCCCCGAGGAGCCGAAGGAGAGCGGGAATCCCTCATGAACGGCATCGCGGTGAATCTGCAGGATGCGTCGCACCTGATCCTGTCGTGTCTGGCTCGAGATATGGGTCAAGTGGATCGAATACACCCTGAGCGGAAAATCCCCGATCAGTAGGGTCGTCTCAAGAGCCGTTCTTTGAATGCTGAGAGGACCGATACTGCTTCGCTTTGGCAGAAAGTGATTCCGGATGAATGAGATCGGATACCTGCTGAGGACCATGTTCCCGAACTGCCGCCGACGGTTGTCCTTCGGGAGGCTGCCCGGAAGATGGAGATCGACACCCGGTCCATACGCCCAGTAGTGATCCGGGAAGCGTTCGGTAAAGAAGGCCAACTGGTCGGTGTTCCCGCTGCGGGTCCAGAATCGCTCGACTTCCTGCAGGGCCATGACGTCGGCCCCTTCAAGCTCCCCGGCGATCCGCTCGAGATCGAACTTGAGATCGCTGCCGAGTCCGTACTGGACGTTGTAGGTGACAATCTTCACACTCGGCGACCCGGCGGCAATTACCCGGTGTGACAGTCGTTGATGATCGTGACGCGATGCATGCGGCGATAGTGGGGCATGTAATCGTTGACCGCATAGTGTTGGGTAACGCGGTTGTCCCACATGACAAGATCGCCGGTGTTCCAGCGATGGCGGAACTGGAACTCGGGCTGGTTGATGTGATTGAACAGATACTGGAGCAATCGATTGCTGTCGGGCATCGAATGTCCGTATATCTGCATCGTGAAGCCCTCGTTGACATACAGGTATTTCCGGCCCGTGCCGGGGTGAACCCGGATTACCGGATGCAGGGCGGATCCCTCCTCGTACATGCGCCGGTCGAGGGATTTGCTGCTCTTGTTAGGCCCCATGAAAGAGTTGCGAAACGATCCCGGATCGTGAATGGCCTCGAGCTCGGCCAGTTCGGCCTTCATCGAGTCGGTCAGCCGTTCATAGGCGGCATACATGCTGGACCAGATGGTGTCGCCACCGCATTCGGGGAGAATTTTCGAATGCAGCACGGACGCAAAGGGCGGATTTTCCCTGAAAGTCAGGTCAGCGTGCCATTCATGGGTGTCCGGGGGGCGGTCGGCATCGTTTTCGAGCAAGGTCACCTGTGGCAGGCCGTCCACGTGCGGATAGGAATGATGAGGCTGGTCGATCTCTCCGAACATTTCCGCAAATTCAAGCTGCCGGGCCGCGCTCAAATCCTGTCCGGGAATCACCAGAACAAGGTGCTTGAGAAGCGCCTGATAGACGGCCTCGGCAATATCGGAATTCAGGCTTCTGGAAAGATCGATCCCGGATATGGTTGCCCCAATGGCCGGAGTGATCCGCTCTATATTCATATCAGACCCCTGTAACATGAAAGCAATCATTTTGGGACCCGTGAGGGTTTGCCATTTTTGCACAAAAAAACCGACAGTATCAAGCGCTCCCCGGACCCTGTTCAGGAGCAAGAAATTGGAGCACGCAATGCATGATTGCTTGCCGCAGAGGGCTGGAGGCAAATTTGTACTGCATTGAGTGGGTTTACTCAATGAACTTGTCTGTATTTCGGGTTCCGTATTCTTCGGATTTGTGGCGGACATGCAGGTCGATACGCCGACCATCGGTTATGGAGTTGAAAGGCTTTAACTTGCACTCCGTATTCCTTAACATACCTTCCATTACCGCCACCTGAAACCAGAATCTATCCACACAAAGACCATGAGAAATTCAAAGTACATGACCCATCTGGGAGTCGTTGTTGCACTGCTTGCCTGGAGTCTGGCCAGTCCGCCCAGGGTCGAGGCATCGTCTTGCTCTGAGGGGTTTGAGAAATTCATCGAGCACCGGTTGTTTTTCGGGCGCAACAGCGGCAACGTCGAGGTGGTCAGCGATGAGGCATGGGACGCGTTTCTCGCCACCGAGATCACGTCCCGGTTTCCCGACGGCCTGACCGTCCTTGATGCCGCGGGTCAGTGGCGCGAAGACTCCGGCAACATTATCCGGGAGAGGACAAAGCTGGTCATCGTTCTCGCCCCGCCACAGGATGGCGCCGGTCTGCGCACCCGCGAGATTGCCGAGTCATACAAGCGCTCTTTCAACCAGCAGTCCGTCTTGCGTGTCAGTAGCGAGGTCTGCGCAACGTTCTAGGGATCGGGAAAAGGCTGGCAGGAATCCGGGTTCCGGCAATCGTTGATTGCGATTGATCGTGTGGGTTAGTATGGGGCTCTCTGAATCGGCGGTGCTGCCGGTTCGCGTGGTCAAACTTCCAAGGGACATGCGATGCGACAATCCAGCCTGAGAACGCTGTCGCGGAAGATTCTGAACCGGGACATCACGGTGGAATCCCTTGTTTCAGGCGCTCTCGAGCGGGCGCGGGCGAGTGACAGTGTATTCACCGCACTCGACGACAGGGTACTGGAAGAGGCGAGGCTCGCGGATCAGCGACTGGACAGGGATCGCACCGGACCGGTCCTCTCCGGCATTCCGATCACCCTCAAGGATCTGTTCGATATTTGCGGAGAGCCCACGCTTGCGGGGTCGGTGGTCCTGAAGCGTCATGCCCGGCCGGCCAGGTCCGATTGCAAGGTGCTCAAGCCCTTGAGAAAAGCCGGATTCCTGTTTCTCGGGCGCACGAACATGAGCGAATTCGCATTTTCCGGCTTGGGCATGAATCCGCACTATGGAACCCCCAGGAGTATCTGGGACAGGTCGTCCGCCAGAGTGGCGGGCGGATCGTCTTCCGGCAGTGCGGTCAGTGTCGCCGAAGGGATCGTTCCGGTCTCGATGGGTACCGACACGGCCGGCTCGTGCAGGATTCCCGCCGCTTTCAACGCCGTTGTCGGGGTCAAGCCGAGCCATGGCAGGTTTTCATTGCAGGGCGTCTATCCGCTGTCCCACTCTTCTGACGCGCCCGGGCCGATCGGAATCGATGTCGACAGCTGCTTCATCGTCGATCGGCTGATCAGCGGGGAGTGGGACGGGCACGGCCGCATTCCCGCGCTGAAATCCGCCAATGTCGGCGGGCTCAGGCTGATGGTTCCACAAAGCGTCGTGCTGGAGGATCTCGATCCGGAAGTCGAGGCGTGTTTTGAGCGCGCCGTTGCGGGACTGGCGGATGCCGGAGCCACGGTGGAACGACGGCCGGCGCCGGTGATCAACGAGTGTGTCGACCTGTTCATGAACCGGGCGATTGCGGGTTACGAGGCGTACCAGCTGCACCGGGACATGATGGAGGAGCACGGAGACGAATACGACCCGAATGTCTACTCGCGCATCCTTGCCTACAAGGACATCACACGGGATGAACAGGAAGCGCGCTATGCGGCCCAGCTTGCCCTCAAGCGATCTTTCGCCGACACGATGCATCAGGGCGCCTTCGATGCGATGATCTGCCCAACCGTGGCGTGCGTGCCCCCGAAGATCAGCGACGCCCAGATCGAGACCAGCACGAGGCGGATCAACCTGAAGTGCCTGAGGAACACGGTCACGGCCAACAATTTCGACGGATGTTCCCTGACCGTGCCCTGCCACGATACCGGGAGGGCGCCGGTCGGATTGATGGTCTCGTCGGTGCACGGGGATGATCGCAGACTTTACGAAATCGGTGCCGCGGTCGAAAGCACGCTGGACCGGATTCGGGCGCGCTGATCCGGGAAAGAGCTCGAAAATTGAGGTACGAGGAAACCCAGACAGTGATTGACATTCGCGAAGACATGCCGCCATCCATCGCCGAACGGGTCGAGCGGTTCGTATCCCGAAGCGGGATTGAATTGACCGATTCGGCGAAATGGGTGATCGGCATGAGCGATTTCGCAGCCCGGGTGGCGCGAGCCCAGAAGGACTGGTTTGTTTCGGCCATGAGTGACGGCACTCTTGATCGGCTTCCTGCAGACCGAGGCCTGAAGGAGGAGGCTTCCGAGACGGTTCGCGAGGTTGCCGACATGACCGATCTCAAGCGGGCATTGAGACGTTTGCGGGACCGCCGGCAGTTCTGGATTGTATGGCGGCACCTGCTTGGTCTGTCTTCGTTCGAGGAGACCACGGCCGCACTCACCTCGATGGCGGATATCCTGATCGATTCCGCCCTCGGGGTTGTTGAAGGGTGGGAGCGAAAGCGGCACGGGATGCCGGTTGGGGAACAGTCGGGCGAAGAGCAGAGAATGACCGTTTTCGGATTGGGAAAACTGGGCGGAGCGGAACTGAACCTGTCTTCCGACGTCGATCTCATCTTCGCGTTCACGGAACCGGGCAAGACGTCTTCGGGATTGACCAGCCAGAATTTTTTCATCCGGGTCGGACAGCGCCTGATCGACGCTTTGCACACGGTCACCGAAGACGGATTCGTGTTTCGCGTGGACATGCGGCTCAGGGCCTACGGAACCAGTGGCCCTCTGGCGATGCATTTTCCGGCCATGCGCAGATACCTCCAGACCGAGGGTCGGGACTGGGAGCGATATGCCTACATCAAGGCTCGGGCATGCGCCGGCGATATCGACGCCGGCCGGGCGTTCCTGGACTCGGTGCAGCCGTTCGTCTATCGCCAGTACATGGACTTCGGATCGATCGAGTCGATGCGCGACATCAAGGCGCTCCAAGACAACCGGCGCGACGCGGACGATGTCAAGCTCGGGGTTGGAGGCATACGCGATGCCGAGTTTACCGTACAGGTCCAGCAACTGATCCGGGGCGGTCGTCAGGCCTCGCTTCGCCGTCCGGCGTTTCTGGATGCGCTGGGAGAGATGGAGAAGATGGAGTTGTTCGATGAGGAGACGGTCGGTCAGTTGCGGTCGGCCTATCGTTTTTTCCGGCATTCGGAGCACAGCATCCAGGCCGAGGCGGATCGACAGACCCAACGGTTGCCGGCGAACGACATCGGTCGCCTACGGCTTGCGCTTTCCCACGGTTTCGGGAGCTATGAGGAATACTTCGCCGAGTTGGGGCGCCACCGCTCGAATGTGGAGGTGATCTTCGACCGGCTTCTTGTCGTGGACGAGCCGGAAATCAGCCGGAATCTCTGGGAGAGTCGGAGCGACGAGGCGGCGCTGGCCGATGCGGGCTTCAGGCAGTCTGGGGAAACGGCCCGGGAGCTGATTCAACTGGCGGCGGCGCGAGACCGCCATTCCGTCAGCAGCGCAGCGCGTAACCGTCTTGACGAGCTGATGCCCCGGTTTCTCGAGATGGTGGCCCGTAGCTCGGAACCCGATGAAAAGATCGGAAATCTTGTCCCGATACTGCGGGATGTGCTGGGCCGGTCCACCTACCTGGCCTTTCTCCGGGACAATCCGTCGGCAGTGGAGCGGCTGATCCGGCTGGCCGGGGACAGCAAGTGGCTGGCCAACCAGTTCCGCATGCGGCCCATGTTCATGGACATGCTTCACGACTCGTCGATTTCGATTCTGGCGAATCCCCCGCCTGAGCGGGATGAACTGATCGACGCCCTGGGAGAGCGGCTCGAGGCCGATCTGGACGAAGAGAGCGTGCTCAACGAACTCCGCGAATTCAAGGAGCGGCACGTTTTTCACGTGGTGCTTGGGCAGTCACTCGGCGTGTTGCCCCTGATGCTGGCCAGCGACTATCTGACATTCCTTGCAGAAGCCATGCTGGATCATGCTCTCAACCTGTCGTGGGACAGAATCGGCAACCGCTATCCGGATGAGGTATCCGCCTTGAGCCGGGCCTTCATCGTGGTGGGATACGGAAAGCTCGGCGGCATTGAGCTCGCACCGGGATCCGACCTGGATCTCGTGTTCATTCACGATCTTCCCGATGAAGGGATTCCTCTGGTCTATCGTCTGGCCCGCAGGCTGATGAGCATTCTGACTTCCCGGACCTATTACGGATCATTGTATGAAATCGACATGCGGCTTCGACCGTCGGGCAAGGCCGGGCCGATCGTCACCAGCCTGTCGGGCTTCGAGCACTATCAGACTCAGGATGCCCTCGTCTGGGAACATCAGGCACTTGTGAGGGCCCGGGCCGTGGCAGGTGACACGGAGCTTTGCGAGCGGTTCGAGGAAACCCGCAGAAAAATTCTTTGCCGTGAGCGCGACAAGGATGCGCTTCGGGAGGAGATTCTGAGGATGCGTGACAGGATGACGGAACATCATGACGCCGACCAGGATCTGAAACTCGGTGTCGGGGGAGTCGTCGACATCGAGTTCATGGTGCAGTACATCGTGCTGGCATTCGCCCACGACTTTCCCGAGCTTGCGACCTATTCGGACAACATTCGCATCCTTGAGACGGCAGGTGATGTCGAGGTGCTGGGACGGGACGATGCGGACCAGTTGACATGGGCCTACACCGCGCTGCGGGCACAGATGCATCAGAGGATGATGGACATGGGCACTTCACACCTCGACGAGGACATCATGGAGACCTATCGCAAGGCCGTCAACCGGATCTGGGAGCAGATGTTTCATACCCCGCGCATGGGAAAATGGGAAAAAAGACGAGAGCAGCAAAAGATTCGAGAGGGCTCTATCGAGGAGGCCTGATCGAAATTGCGTATCAGTGGAAATAAATCATAATATTTATAGATAAATAATTGATATTATAAAATATTTGCAGATTTAATCATCGGCCAGTGGCTTCGAGAATCTCCCCGATCACATCTTTCGATCTTGGCATGAATCGCTCGATCATGCGCGGAAGCCGGTCGCTCCGGCAAGCCCGATGCAACCGCTGTCGGCTCATCAGCACATTGCTGTAGCCGGCCTGCCGGGCAATGTCGAGAGTCGCCGGATTGATGTCCCGGCTTGCGCCGAACGGAATGGAGAACGTGTTCTCGAGGCAGTGGACGGGCAGGGAAGACAGGAGTTGCTTCGGATCGTTGATCTCCTCGAATTGTTGCTCATCCGTCAGGGAGGACAGCACATAATGGCGTGCACCGTGGTTGCCGACGAGGACGGTATCGAACGTCCTTGAATGCAGGACCGGATCGTCGAATCCGAGATAGGGATGCTCGGTATACAGATCGCGTTCCCGGCCCTCCAGAAATTCGTCGAGAAGACGGTCGACGAGTGCGCTGTTGTTTCCCGGGTGTTTGCTGAAACGGTAGAACCTTCCCTCGGCGACCGGCAGTTCGCAACTCGCCAGGAAGCGCTCGACAAGATTGCGGTCGATGAGGTACCGGACCTTGTCCCGCCAGTTCAGCTTTCCCTCCATGACGACCGTGTTCAGAAACACCGAGGTGGGAATTCGATATTGACCCAGAACGGGAAGGGCATTGTCGATGACGTTCCGGTAACCGTCGTCGAAGGTGACGGCTGCGAGGCCGGACGGATCGTCCCTTGCCAGAAATTCCGGGAGGGAAACGAACCTGAACCAGGGCGACAGGTCGACGATGTGCCGTTCAAGCATCCGGGGTGACAGGTCATGAATACCCTTTCCGGCCAGGCGGGCGTCGGCCGATATCGAATGATAGAGCAGAACCAGGCCGCATGACCGGGACAGTGCCCTGATCGCGGATTGTCGATCGGTAGCCATGAGTGTCGAAGTCGTTCGGGCGGTTGCGTTGCGGTTCTGCCTCGCGGCCGGGACCGCATGTTTCTTCCGGACCCGTATATTACAATATGCAGTTGTGCAGGCAGCATTTTATCCAGACGCGATGGCCGACGTCCTGAGAATCAATAACCTCCAAGTCGAGTTCGACTTCCACAACAGCTGGGTTCCCGCCGTACGGGATATCGGATTTGGCATACCGGAAGGGCGCACCGTCGCGCTTGTCGGGGAATCCGGCTCAGGCAAGTCGGTGACCGCTCAGGCAATCATGCGGATTCTGCCGAAAAAGGCGCGGATTTCGGGAGGCAGTATCGTGTTTGACGACCCCGTGGAAGGGAGATCGGTCGATATCGTCTCCCTGGATCCGATGGGCAGGTTGATGCGGAGCATCCGAGGCGGGAGAATATCGATGATTTTCCAGGAGCCCATGGTTTCCCTGTCGCCCGTGCATACGGTCGGGAACCAGGTTTGCGAAGCGGTTCTGCTTCACCGGAATGTCAGCAAGCCGGAGGCCCGTGACATATCCAGGGACATGCTTGAGCGGGTCGGTTTCCCGGATCCCGGCCGGGCCATGAACACCTATCCCTTCGAGTTGTCGGGTGGCCTGAGACAGCGCGCGATGATTGCCGCGGCGCTGGTCTGCCGTCCGGCCCTCTTGATTGCCGACGAGCCGACCACGGCTCTGGATGTCACGATCCAGGCGCAGATTCTCAAACTCATCTCGGACATGCAGCGCGAGCTGAACATGGCCGTACTGCTTATCACCCACGATCTGGGGGTGGTGGCCAATGTCGCGGACGAGGTTGTCGTGATGTATCACGGCCAGATCATGGAGTCGGGGAGTATCGAGGACATCTACCGCAATCCGTCGCACCCTTATCTGAAAGCGCTGATAAAGGCAATTCCGCATTTCGACATGGAACCCGAGGACAGGTTGGTGCCGGTTCGGCATATCGAAGCATCGATCGGAGACCTCCTTCGCAAGGAAACCGACCAGGATGAGGGACGATGCCCGGTGCACCTTGAAGTCCGGGAGATCAGCAAGTCGTTCAGGATCCGGAAAAATCCGATTTTCGGCACATCCCGGGCCGCCGAGATCAAGGCGGTGTCCGGGATCGGATTCGACGTGTACCGGGGGGAATGCTTCGGCCTGGTCGGCGAAAGCGGATGCGGAAAAACCACCCTGTCAAAAATCCTGATGAAGGCCCTGACCCCGGATACCGGCAGCGTTGTCTACTACGACAATGCGAATCCGGACGGTGTCGACGTGCTGGGCCTCGAGGACCGGGACCTGTTCGAGTTCCGCCGCAGGATGCAATTCATCTTCCAGGATCCGTTCAGCTCCCTGAATCCGCGAATGACGGTGTTCGACATCATTCGTGAGCCGCTGGTCATTCATCAGCTCGGGGACATCGATTACCAGCGGGAGATTGTCAAGGAACTGGTGCGGATGGTCGGGCTGGACACGCGGTTTCTGAATCGCTATCCGCACAGCTTTTCCGGCGGCCAGCGTCAGCGTCTGGGGATTGCCCGAGCCCTGGCCCTGAAACCGGACTTCGTGATCTGCGATGAGCCGGTTTCGGCGCTGGATGTCTCGATCCAGGCCCAGATACTCAATCTCCTCAAGGACCTGAGGAAGGAACTCAGTCTGACCACGATTTTCATCACTCACAATCTGGCGGTCGTGCACTATATCGCCGACCGGATCGGCGTCATGTGCCGGGGAAGGCTGGTCGAGATCGCGGATCGCGAGTCGCTCTTCGACAATCCCGTTCATCCCTATACCCGGGCCCTGCTGGGAGCCGTGCCGCACCCGGACATATCGAAGCCGCTGGACTTCGATGCGGCCCTGGACGCCCGGGCCTCGGATCCTGCGTCCTGGCCCGCGCCTTTTCGCTGTGATGAATCCTCGACGCTCGAGTTGGCCGAGGTGAAACAGGGGCACCGGGTGCTGACCGGTGCGTGAGCGGCCCGGCATCCTGCGAGGGCGCATCGCGGCAGCGGTGGCCGCACTGCTCATCTCGCAGGCGGTGCCGGCCTCGCCCCCGGCCGAGCCGCCCCTGCTTGCACAGGCCGTGGAGTCGGGAACCCTGCCGCCCATGTCTGACCGGCTTCCGCAAGTCCCGCTGGTCATGGATGCGTCCATGAACAATCTGAACCCCGGAAGATACGGCGGAAAGATGAGGATGCTGATGGGGAAGGAAAAGGACATACGCCGCATGGTCGTATTCGGCTATTCCCGCCTGGTGGGATTTACCGCAGACCTTGAACTGGCCGCGGACATCCTGCACTCCTTCGAAATCCGGGAGGGTCGGGAGTTCGTTTTCCGCCTGCGCAAGGGGCACCGCTGGTCCGATGGTCATCCCTTCACCTCGGATGATTTTCGTTTCTACTGGGAGGATGTCGTCAACAACGAGGAGCTTTTTCCGTTCGGCCCCCCCAAGTCCCTTCGAGTCGATGGCGATCTTCCCGTTGTCGAGTTTCCGGATGACTGGACAGTGGTTTACCGCTGGAGTCGTCCGAATCCCCATTTCCTGGTGGAACTGGCCTCGCCGAGACCCCTGTTCATCTACATGCCGCGCCATTACCTGGAATCGTTCCATCCCCGGTATGCAGATCGGGAAGCTCTGGACGAGCAGGCCCGCAGCCGGGGCAGCCGAAACTGGTCCGGATATTTTCTCAAGAAGGCCCGGCAATACAAGCTCACCAATCCCGATCTGCCCTCGCTTCAACCCTGGATCAACACAACCCGTCCTCCTGCGGAGCGCTACCTGTTCAGGAGAAATCCGTATTTTCACCGAGCCGACGAGAACGGATTGCAGTTGCCCTATATCGACGAGGTCCAGATCAACATCGTCTCCAGCAGTCTCATCCCCGCAAAGACCGGTGCCGGCGAATCGGATCTGCAGGGGCATTATCTCAGGCTTGACAACTTCACCTTTCTCAAGGAGGGCGAAAAACGGAACGGATACGACGTGTTGCTGTGGAAGGCGCTGAACGGAGCCCACAAGGCGCTGTACCCGAACTTCAACAGCCGCGACGGGCAATGGCGCAGCCTGGTGCGGGATGTCCGGTTCCGGCGCGCCTTGTCCCTGGCAGTCAACCGGCACGAGATCAACCAGGTGATCTACTATGGTCTCGCCAACGAAAGTGGCAACACGGTACTGCCTTCGTGTCCGCTGTACGATGACCGGATGCAGGCCTGGTCCCGGTTTGACCTTGAGGAGGCGAACGCCCTGCTCGATGCGCTCGGACTTGACGTCCGTAACCAGCGGGGAATCCGGCTGATGCCGGACGGACGACCGCTCGAGATCATCGTTCACACTGCCGGAGAGTCGACCGAGGAGACCGACATTCTCGAACTTGTCCATGACAGCTGGCTGAAGGCCGGAATCAAGGTCTACACCAAGCCCTCCCAGCGGGAGGTCTTCCGGGACCGGATCTTCTCCGGCGAGACCATGATGTCTGTGTGGAGCGGACTGGAAAACGGGATGCCCACTCCGGAGATCAGCCCTGGCGAACTGGCGCCAACCCGTCAGGATCAGTATCACTGGCCGAGATGGGGGCAGTACCATGAAACCGGGGGCAAAGCCGGCGAGGAACCGGATATCGAGAGCGCCAGGGAACTGCTCGGCCTCTACCGGGAATGGTCCGGGACGACCGATCCGGTCCGTCGAAAGGAAATCTGGCAACGGATGCTGGAAATCTATTGTGACGAGGTCTACAACATCGGCATCGTCAACGCCGTCCCCCAGCCGATCGTGGTCAGCAGCAGGCTGCGAAACGTTCCGAAAGAGGGTCTGTACGCCTGGTTTCCGACTTCGTATTTCGGCATTTATCACCCCGACACGTTCTGGTTCGATGAGTAGTCCGGCGGAATCCACGCGACGGAGGGCATGATGGCCGTATATCTTCTCAAGCGGCTGCTTTTCATGGTCCCGACACTGTTCGTGATCAGTGTGCTGGTGTTCGTCATCATCCAGTTGCCGCCGGGCGACTATCTTGAAACCTACATCGCCGAGCTGGAGAGTCAGGGGGAGTCCGTCGATCCCGACCGGATCGAGTTTCTCCGGGCTGAGTACGGGCTGGACAAGCCGATGTACGAACAGTATTTCGTGTGGGCGTCCGGCATGCTGGTGGGGGATTACGGGTACTCCTTCGAATACGGCCTGCCGGTGAACGAGGTGATCGGAGACCGCCTGTTCCTGACCGTCATCATCTCCGTGGTGACCATCCTGTTCACATGGGCGATCGCCTTTCCGATCGGAATCTATTCGGCGACCCACCAGTACAGCTGGGGGGACTACGGACTCAGCTTTGTCGGCTTCATAGGCCTTGCGACGCCGAACTTTCTTCTGGCACTGATCATGCTGTATCTTGCCAACGTGTACTTCGGAACCTCGATCGGCGGCCTGATGGATCCCGAGTACATTGATCAGCCCTGGAGCGTGGACAAGCTTCTGTCGGTGCTCGAGCATCTCTGGATACCGGTGGTGGTGATCGGGACGTCCGGAACGGCCGGGATGATTCGGAGGCTTCGGGCGAATCTTCTCGACGAGCTTCAGAAACAGTATGTCGTCACGGCCCGGGCGAAGGGGATGGAAGAGAAAAAGCTGGTTCGCAAATATCCTCTCCGGATGGCGATGAACTTTTTCATCGCCGATATCGGCAGCCTGCTCCCGAGCGTGATCTCCGGCGCGGAAATCACCGCCATCGTGCTTTCCCTGCCGACCACGGGCCCGATGATGCTAAATGCCCTGCAGAGCCAGGACATGTACCTGGCCGGTTCGTTCCTGATGTTTCTGGCGCTGTTGACGGTGGTGGGTGTAATGGTTTCCGATTTGCTGCTGGCCCTGCTGGATCCGCGCATCCGGCTGCAGGGGGGAGCGGCCAAATGACAACGCATTTCGTTTCACAAGAGCCCTTCGACCCGCATTCGGTCGAGAAGCTGACCCCGGAGCAGGAACGGCTTTACCTCTCTTCGCAGTGGCGGCTGATGTGGCTCAAGCTCAAGCGCCACCGGCTGGCCGTCGGCTCAAGCATCGTGCTGGTTGTCATCTACCTGTTTGCATTCTTTTGCGAGTTTCTCTCTCCCTACAACCTTCACACCCGGAACACCGATTTCATCTATGCTCCGCCCCAGCGGGTGCACCTGTTTCACGACGGCGGATTCATCGGTCCGTTCGTGTACGGCCATACCTACCGACTCAACATGGAGAACCTCAAGAGGGAGTACTCGCCCGATCGGAGCGATATTCAGAAGATCCGGTTTTTCTGTCGGGGCGATGCGTATGATTTCTGGGGCCTTGTCGAAACAGATGTCCATTTGTTCTGTCCGGCCGCAAACGGACACCTGTTTCTGCTCGGGACCGACCGGCTCGGCCGGGACATGTATTCGAGGATTCTCCACGGCGCGAAGATTTCTCTCACGATCGGGCTGGTCGGGATTGTCCTGAGCTTCATCCTCGGCATCGTGATCGGCGGAATTGCGGGATATTACGGTGGATTCGTGGACAATGCCATCCAGCGGCTGATCGAGATCCTGAGATCCTTTCCGGAATTGCCGCTCTGGATGGCCTTGTCTGCGACCTTGCCCGTGACATGGAGTCCGATCCTGGTGTTTTTCGGCATCACCCTGATCCTGGCTCTGCTTGACTGGACCGGCCTCGCGCGGGCGGTTCGTTCCAAGCTGCTGTCTCTGCGCGAGGAGGATTACTGTACCGCCGCCCAGTTGATGGGCGCGAAACCGGGACGGATCATCGGACGCCATCTGCTGCCCGGGTTCATGAGCCACCTGATTGCCTCGGCGTCCCTGTCGATTCCCGGAATGATTCTCGGCGAGACGGCTCTGAGCTTTCTGGGTCTCGGGCTCCGTTCTCCGATCACGAGCTGGGGAGTGCTGCTCAACGAGGCGCAGAACATCAACGTGGTGGCGCTTTATCCCTGGCTGATGCTGCCCGTCGTTCCGGTAATTGTCGTGATTCTGGCATTCAATTTTCTGGGTGACGGACTGAGGGATGCGGCAGACCCGTACAAGTGAATCCGGGATGAGCCCGGATGATCCCTCATATCCCCAGATAAGCCTTTTTCACATGTTCGTTGTCGGCAAGATTCGCAGCCCGGTCGGCCATGGCAATCAGGCCGGTCTCGAGCACATAGCCGAATCGCGCCAGTTGCAATGCCAGGTCGGCATTCTGTTCCACGAGAATGACCGTGACTCCCTGTGAGTTGAGTTCGCTGAGGAATTCGCCGATTTCCTTGACGATGATCGGAGCCAGCCCCAGGGAGGGCTCATCCAGCAGCAGAATCTTGGGGCGGGACATCAGTGCCCGGCCGATTGCCAGCATCTGCTGCTCCCCTCCGCTCATTGTGCCGGCCTGTTGGTTCCGCCTGTCATGAAGTCTTGGAAAGTGCTCGAAAACCTGCTTTATCGTCTTTTCGACCGTGTTTCGGTCACGATGGATGTAGGCGCCCAGCATCAGGTTTTCCGACACGCTGAGATCCTTGAATATGCGCCGTCCTTCCGGCACGTGGCCGATGCGCTTTTGGACAATGACATCGGGATCGAGATTATCGATGCGCGCTCCGTCGAGAGTAATTTCGCCACCGGAAGGTTTGACCAGTCCGGATATCGTGCGCAGGGTCGTGCTCTTTCCGGCGCCGTTTGAGCCGATCAGGGTGACGAAATCGCCGGAATCGACTTCAAAGCTGATTCCCCGCAATGCCGAAACCTTGTTGTAGCTGACCTCGAGATTGCTGACAGAGAGTTTCACGTGCTCTTTCCACCTCCCAGATAGGCGTTGATGACCTCGGGGTTGTTCCGGACCTCCTTTGGGGTGCCCTGGGCCAGGACTTTTCCGAAGTTCAGCACGGTCAACCGGTCGCACAACCCCATTACGGCCTTCATGTCGTGCTCGACCAGTATGATGGTGATGCCCGACTGGCGCACTTTCTCGGTCAGGGCCATCATCGTATTGGTTTCTTCGGGATTCATTCCCGCGAACGGCTCATCCAGAAGCAGTAGCCTGGGTTTTGCGGAAAGTGCCACGGCGATCACGAGCGCACGCTTGGAGCCCAGCGGCAACTCGGAGGCAATCTGGTGCATTCTGTCTTCAAGCCCCATGAACCGGATCGCCTCCATGGCATGGTTCTTGGCGCTCTGCTGCCTCTTTCGGTCGGATCCGATCAGGGCAGACAGGATATTGGTTCTCGAACTGTTGTGCGTGCCGATCAGGACATTCTCGAAAACCGTCATTTCATGAAACAGCGTGGTTTGCTGAAATGTCCGGATGATGCCGGCTTCGGCGATGCGGCTGGATTTCAATCCGGTGATGCTTGAGTCATTGAAAATGATGCTCCCGGCAGTGGGTGAACTGAAGCCGGAAATGATCTTGAACATGGTGCTTTTGCCGGCTCCGTTCGGTCCGATCAGCCCGTGAATGTGTTCCTTCTCGACACTGAAGTTCACGTTGTCAAGTGCCGCAAGCCCTCCGAACTGCTTGGACACGTTCTTGACCTGCAGCATGGACATCAGGAATGACTCCCCTTCGGACTTGCGCCCTTTATCCTGGATGCGATCTTTTGCGGCAGGCTTTCGAGCCCGTCCGGAAGATACAGGATAAACAGGATCAGCACGGCGCCGTAGACGGCCGGCCTGATTACTTCCAGTTCCCGGAACATTTCATCAAGTATCGACAGGATGATCACACCCAGGATCGCCCCGTAGAAGGTCTTGTATCCTCCGACGATCAGCCAGATGAGAATGAACACCATGAAGCCGATCCCGTACTGGTTCGGGGTCACCGTGCCGATGTAATGCACCTTGAGGGCGCCGGCAATGCCCACGAACATCGAGCCGGTTGTGAACGCGAGTGTCCTGTAGTTCCAGGTATTGATGCCCACGGATTCGGCAAGCGGGGCCTGCCAATGGACTGCATGCAGCGTCAACCCAATACGGGATTTCTCGATCCGGTACAGAATGACCAGGCAGGCAGTGACAATTGCCAGCGTAAGATAGAAATAGGGAATGGGTTCGAGAAAATCGATGCCAAGCAGTTCCGGCGAAGGCAGTGCGCTGATGCCGCTGGTTCCGCCAAACGGGCGGATGAAGTGAATCCAGGAAAGGCGTATGGCTTCACCTGCGGCAAACGACCCGATCAGGAAATAGAACTGGGTTGTCCTGAACAGGGGAAAGCTCAGCAAAGCTGCTGTCAATCCCGCGACAACGCCTGCAAGCGGCAGGCTGATCCAGAATGAAAAGTCGAGAAACTTGGTCAGCATGCCGCTGGTATAAGCCCCGATTCCCATCATGACCGCATGGATCAGCGACCACTCGCCGGTGAGGGTGACAAGCCTGTAGCTGGCCACCACCAGAACATTGACGACCAGAAAGATCAGAAAGTCCTGTTGATGATACTTGAGATAGTGCGGAAGAATCAGCAGCCCCGCCAGAATCAGCACGATCGTCATCAATGTCCTGTGTTTCGCGAGCATGGCGCTATTCCGTGACCCGTTTTCCCAAGATTCCCGAAGGCCTCACAATCAGGATCAGGACCATGATGACCAGTCCCGAGATCGTTGCGATGGTGCCGCTGAAATAGGTCGTGACGAAGGTATGGAACAGTGCGTACAGCACGGACGCGATCACGGCGCCGGGGAGGCTTCCAACTCCGCCGACGATGGTCACGATGAAGGCGGTGATGATGACATTGTGTCCCATATGGGGATTGATGTTGGTCAGCGGCGCCATCAGCGCTCCGGCCAGGCCCGCCATCGCGGCTCCGACGCCCATGGCGATCATGGACATGCGGTTGCTGTTGATTCCCTGCAATGAGGCCGCCTCGCGGTCCTGTGCGACCGCACGCAGCGCCCAGCCGATCCTCATTCGCGTCAGGAAATACCACAACAGTCCCAAAGTGGTGGCAGCCACCGCGAAACTGAACAGTCTCTGATAGGGGATTCGAAGCATGTCGAACAGCACCAGGGTTCCCTCGTAGGGAGGAGGAACCTGCTTCGAAGGGCCTTCCCCTCCGACCAGAGTGGCGGCCACCTGCAAAACGAAGAGTACGCCGATCGAGCAGATCAGCCCTCCGAGGGGAGAATCGGTCATGGGGCGGAACAGGAACCGTTCCATCAGAAGGCCGATCATCGCAACAAGAACTACCGCGGTGACGACAGTCAGCAGAAACGGCATATCGTTTTGTGCGTGCAAGAACCAGACCGAGTAGGCGCCGACCATGGTCAGCTCTCCGTGCGCGAAATTGACCACCTTCATCACGCCGAAAATCAGGACCAGACCCACTGCGGCCAAGGCATAAAAGCCGCTCTGGATGATCCCGTTCACCATGGTCTGTACCAGCAGTTCCATGTATCAATATCCGTGTCGATTTCCACAGTATGACGGGGAGAGCGCAGATGGCTCTCCCCGTCAATGATCAGGATGAAATGCGGCTATACCGTGCGCAAGCCGAGTTCCTTCATGTGCCGGACAAGAACCTCGGTATGGTCTGCAAGCCAGGCGGAGAGATCGCCATACTCCTGGATACGGGCCTTTCCGTTCTCGATCACGACAACGGGCCATCGCCCGACAAGCGCGTGATCAAGCCCCCACAACTGGCTTCCCCACCAATCGCCCCCGCCGAACACGAAATTCTGACTGTTGTTCCTGAGATATTTGGCCACATCCTCGCTCTCCCCGCTGCCGACCCGCTGAGCGTTCTCGATCCAGTTGAGCAGGATTGCCGGATACTCCCACGCCACCGCAGACCAGTCGTTCGGATGATCCTTGCGGAATGCGGCGTCGAATCCTCCGGGATCCGGAAAATGAATTCCTTCGTTGTTCAGCATGGGATCATCGAAATCCGGGAACTGGTAGATGGTTCCGTTCACGAATTCCTCGCTGGTCTTTGCAATGATCTCTTCATAGTAGTCGAGGGTACAGGAGATGATCTTGCCGTCGAATCCCTGATGATAGAGCTGCTCCATGAGCGGGGTGACATAGAAGCTTGTGGCCATGCAGAAGATGTCCGGATTCTTGGCCAGCACGGAACTGACAATGGGTGCGAAATCGGTCACGTCGAAACCGTGAAGATTCACATCCACCACCTCGATGCCCGCGACTTCGAAAGCCGCCTTGTAGGTCGCCGCCGACTGCAGGCCGTACTCGGCATCATTGTTGGTCACGATAACGGCTTTCTTGGCTTCCGGATAGTTCTGTGCGAGCCAGACGACGCCGGTGACATTGTAAAGGGGGTGGGATTCGCACGTGGCGAACAGGTAGTCCGAATCGGGCGTGATGTCGCTCGGCAGCAACGTCGTGGTCAGAACCTTCTTTCGGGTGGCCCATGGCAATACGGAAGCCACGGTCGAGCCGCCGAGCATCATGACCATTTTCGCATCGTCTTCAAGAACCAGCTTCTTGAAGCCCTGCAGGGCCTTTTCGGTATCGTAGGCGTGGTCGTAGGCGGCGACCCTGATCTGATAGGACTTGCCTCCGATCTCGACACCGCCCGCGGCATTGATGTTGTTGGCGATGATCTCGCAGTCATAGAGGCCCGGGAGGCCCCACGGAGCATAGTCGCCGGTCATCGGGATGTTCATTCCCACGACCAGCGTATCGTCCGCATACGAGCGCAGGGGTACCATCCCCGCCCCGGCGACGGCAGCCATTCCCGCTCCAGCCTGCTTGAGAAATTTGCGGCGGTTATTGTCAATCGTTCTGTTTGTCATTTCGTTCACCTCTTCTGGTTGGCGAGAAATGCCAGCCATCGTGTATCGGAGCATCGGCTGCTGCACTGTTTCCGGGCCTTGCAGGACATGTGACTGCAGTTTCCGGGGTGCAACGGAATCCCGGCTGTTTTCACGCCCGGGCGATGGTTCCGGCCAGCATCATTTCTCGTTATATGTCTATATGATCAGATTATCGGATAGCATAATTTACCCGGGACCTGAATTCGAACAGAAACGTTGCGGAAAAAAGAATGGTACATATATTGTCCTTTAATGGTTTGATTATAGGTCAATATTTATTCATATCGGGGAATTTCCCAGAGTCGTCCGCATCAAACTGATCCATTTGTGTACCGCAATCGAAACTCCTGTGAGCGGCCGAAATTCCGCCGGCATCGATCATTCCCGGAGCCGTGCTTCGGCCATCCGCGTCCGGGATTGCGGTCAATTCATGAAGGCAAGCGCCTCGGGATTGTTCCGGATTTCTGAAGCGGTGCCGGCAAGCTGGACCTTGCCCTTGTTCATGACGACGGCCCGGTCGAATTCCGCCAGGGCATCCGCCTCGTTCAGTATCCAGATCACGGATTTTCCCTTCACCGCGGAAAGTACCCGGGACAGGATTCGGGCGGCCGTTTTCTTGTCGAGCGCAGCAAGCGCGTCATTGGCCACGAAAATGTCGGGATTCTTGACCAGCGCCCGGGCCAGCGTCAGTTTCTGACGCTGGGTTGCGGTAAGGCGTGCACCGGCCACGCCGACCCGGTAGTTGAATCCGGCCGACAGAATATCCCCCCGAAGGCCTGTTTCTTCGATGAATTCGTCGATCAGATTGCCGATCTTCTCGCGTGCGTTGGCCTGGCCATAGGCGATTCGCCCGAACAGGATATTGTCCTGGATCGAGAAGCGGTTGACGAACCGGCGGCTGTCGTAGAACTCGATCAGCGCATTCTGTTCGCCAAGCGTCTCCCTGAGTTCCAGATGTGCCGAGACGATGACATCCTGAATGGTTTCGGTGATCAGGCCCAGGCGATGATGAGCCACGGTCAGTTTCAGCGCCAGCGCCAGAATCACGTCGGCTTCGGATTCCTCGACCCCGGACCGTTGGATGTCGTCCGGCAGTTTGGCGATTTTTGCGAGAACAGGCAACCGGTCGGCCTCGACGAAGCTGAACCGCTCGAAGAGAGGGGAGCCCTCGGGCACATCCGAGAAGATTTCCGACAGGGTTCTTGCGGCCTGGATGCCGACCGACAACAGGGTGTCGCCAAGGCCTGTCGAATCCAGGACCGATCCGACAGCCGGATTCTTGACCAGTTTCGCAAAGTCGGGATCGTTGTCGATCGGCGTACCGAAAAACAGGTTTTCGGCGACGCTGAGATTGACGTTGTAGCGATCGTGCTCAAGCAGTTCGACCAGCTTGCTGTGTTCGCTGCCGGCAAGCCGGTCCCGGAATGCCAGCCGGGCACCAAGGATTCTCCCGGCGAATTCCGGGTTCGCTTCGGGATCGATCGTCGCATACATGCCGAGCTGATAGACATCCTGCTCGAGTTCGGCGATTTTCAGAATGTTCAGCAGGTGTGATTCAAGCGAGTCCGCCGATTCGAGGCCGGCGGACTCGAAACTGACCCAGTCCGCCTGCAGGTCGTCGGTGGAATTGCCGCTGCTTTCGGCATCCGAGATCTGCCGTTTGCGCACCGCCGCTTGCGCACCGTCGTATTCGTGCTCGCGCATCGGGCGGTTTTTCAGGCCGTAGATGAGGTTGGCGCGGACCGTATCGTTGAACACGAAAGACTGGGCGTCGACGTAGGCGATTCTGCGCCCCAGCACGGACTCGGACAACTCGGCGAGATTGATGTCGCCCAGCTTGACCTGGCCGCCGTCGGGCGCAATCAGGCGCACAAGCAGCTTGGCCAGGTTGGTGCGGCCGCTTCCGCCCGGACCGAGGACGGCAAGATGCTCGCCGGGCCTGATCGCGAGGCTGACGCCATCGAGCGACTTGACATACTCGTCCTCGCTGTAATGCAGCGCATTGGCGGTAAGCGTCGTGTCGGCCGTGTCCAGACGGATGTCCTGGTCTTCCTGCAGGTCCGGGTCAAGCATGCCTTCGGGCTGGAATTGCCGGATGATTTCCGAGTACTTGACCCGGACGTCCTCGGTGATCTGGTAGAACTTGAGCAGTTCGCGCCAGGGTGTCGACAGATCCTTGTAGGCGGCCAGGACGGCGACCAGCGCGCCGAGAGTCAATTCGCCCTTGATCACGAAATAGCCGCCGATCGAATAGAAGAAGAAAGGAGTCAGCTGCCCCAGGAAATTGTTCAGGAACTTGATGAAGAACTTGCGCCTGTAGATGTCGAACCGGATGTGGTAGATTTTGCCGAGCCGGGTCGAGACATGCGCCTTTTCGAAATGCGACGTGTCGTTGAGATGGATGTCGGATACGCCGGAGATGCTTTCGCCGAGCTTGTCCGACAGGTGGCGGACGGCCTGGACGCGCCGCTTGGCCAGCTGGTTCACCTTCGCCTGGAGCTTGGGAATCAGGTAGAGCTGCGGCGGATAGAGGGCAATGGCGGCAAGTCCGAGCAGGAAGTCCTGGTTGAAAATGAACAGCAGATAGGTCAGGAGCAGGCCGCCCTGGAAGGCGGGCAGGGCGAAGGCATCGCCGATGAATCCCCCGAGAGGCTCGGTCTCCGCGGTAATCATGGGCAGCAACTCCGCCTGGGAGACCTGCTTGAACCGGTGATTCGGGAATCGCAGCACGCGGCAGAAGAGATCGTACCGAAAGCGTCTGAGCATTCGCTCTCCGACCACGCCCCGGTACACGTTGTTCAGGTACTTGAGACCCCCGGCGATCAGGACCAGCAACAGGAACGCGAAGCACAGGACCAGCAGATAGCTGATCTGGTCCATCGACATGCCCAGCAGGGTTTCGGGAATGTCGCGGCCGTTGATGGCGCTGTTGATGATGATTTTCGGCACCTCCAGAGAAGCATAGATCACCGGCATGGAGACCAGAGTGATCAGGAGAATGAGAATCTGGTCGCGGGTGGTATGCTTGAGGATGAAGCGATAGATCGAAGGCTCTATCCTGTTCCTGTCTTCTTCCAAGAGGATGCGAAATGAATGTGTGGGTGCGACGAATATTAAGGGAATTATATGCCTGACAGCCAGTATTTAGACTCCGGCCGCCGCATACCGTTCCGTGTCCTGCCCGGGCAACCCCGCGACATATGCTTCACGAACATTCTCGGACGCACCGGGAGAAGCCAACGACTTCATGCCCTTGTCGAGAGTGCGTAGAGCGGTTCGCTGGGGTTGGACCGCGTACTGGCTGAAATCAGAGTCTCGCCGGATCTCGGTCAAGGAACCATACTGCTCGTACAAAGTAATTGTCTCGCCCGTCTTCTTGTAGCAATCCATCCGCTCCTGAAGTCCGGCATTGTACAATTCGGTCTGCTGACGCAAGAACGCATCAAGCTTCTTGTGAGTCGACGCGTTCAGTTTGGCAATCTTGACGATAGTCCGAATCATACCGTTATTATTACACTTTCAATGCGTTACGTCCAAATGGCCGTGAGGCACGTAATTCCCAATATTAACACCGAACAAGCCGGGGTCCCAAGAGCAGTGAAAAGAGTCGCCGTCGTTCTCAAGGGGTATCCGCGGTTGTCCGAGACGTTCATTGCCCAGGAATTGCTGGCGCTGGAGGAGGCGGGACTGGATCTCGTCCTGTATTCCCTGCGCAGTCCGACCGACCACGAGATTCATCCCGTCCATGCAAGGATTCGGGCCCCGGTGGTCTATTTGCCCGAATACCTCTACCGGCATCCCCTGAGGGTGCTCTCGGGACTGCTGGCCGCCCTGTGTACCCGGCGTGTCGTTCGGTTCGTGCGCGTATTCTTGCGGGATCTGGCGAGGGACATGTCGGCGAATCGGGTGCGGCGGCTGGGCCAGGCGATGGTCCTCTACCGGGAGATCGCGTCCGACCGGGAATGGATCTACGCGCATTTCCTGCATACTCCCTCGTCGGTGGCGAGATACTGCTCCATCCTGTCCGGATTGCCCTGGAGCTGTTCCGCCCACGCCAAGGACATCTGGACAACGCCGAAATGGGAGATCCGGGAGAAACTCGACGATCTCCGATGGCTGGTGACCTGTACATCCGCGAACCGGGACTATCTTGCCGGACTCGCCCGCGATCCCGGCCGCATCCGGCTGCTTTATCATGGCCTCGATCTGGACCGGTTTCCGGGCCCGCTCCGGAACCACGTCAACGACGGCTCCACGCCGGTGTCCGCCGTGCGGATACTGTCGGTGGGCCGGGCGGTGCCGAAAAAGGGATACGATGTCCTGCTCGAGGCGCTTGCAGGGCTGCCCGGGAACCTGCACTGGACATTCGTGCATGTCGGGGCGGGCCCGCTTCTGGAGGATCTGAAGCGGCAGGCGGCCGCCCTGAACCTGGATGGCCGGATCGACTGGCAGGGCCCCTTGAGTTTCGATCTTGTGCTGGAACAATACCGCCGGTCGGATCTTTTCGCGCTGGCCTCCAGAGTCCACTCGGACGGAGACCGCGACGGGCTGCCCAACGTGCTCATGGAGGCCATGGCCCAGGGCGTGCCGTGCGTCTCGACAGACATATCCGGCATTCCCGAGTTGCTGAGGCACGACTTCAACGGGCTGATTGTCGAATCCGGGAACGTCAAGGCGCTGTCCGAGGCGATCTGCCGACTGGGCCGGAATCCGGCCCTCAGGAATTCCCTGGGCCGGGAAGGGCGAAGGAGCATGGAGGAGCAGTTCTCGCTTGAGCAGAATGTTCGGCCGCTGGTCGAGAATTTCGGCGGATGAAGATCGGATTCTATGCGCCGATGAAGCCTCCCGGACATCCGGTTCCCTCGGGAGACCGCAAGATGGCGAGACTGCTGATCGAACTGCTCGATAGCATCGGCCACGAGGTGGTGGTGCTCTCGACCCTGAGAAGCTGGGAGGGGCGGGGTGATCGCAGGAGACAGCAGGACATCAGGCATGCCGCGAACCTCGAACTGGAACGGCTGAAGCGGGATGACGCATCCCGGGATCTGGATCTCGTCTTTGTCTACCATGTCTACCACAAGGCTCCGGACTGGATCGGACTTGATCTTGCCGGATTTCTCGGCGTTCCCTATCTCGTCGCCGAGGCGTCTTTCGCTCCCCGGCAGGCCGGGGGTCGCTGGGCCGAAGGCCATGAACGGGCAAGGGCATGCATCCGGTCGGCCGATGCGATTCTCTGCCTGAACCCGGCTGACGAAAATTGCCTGCGCGATCTGGTTGCCGGGCCGGACATTTTGCAGCGGATTCTGCCGTTTACCTCGGGCCCGGATTCTGCGGCTTCGACACCCGATCGCAAGGCAGTCGTCTGTCGCTTCCCGAATCTCGATGCCGATGCGGTATGGCTGGCCTGTGCGGCGATGATGCGAAGCGGGGACAAGCTCCGCTCATATCGGGAGTTGTCCGCCGTGTTGGAGATGCTTCCCGGGCAGGGATGGAATCTGATTGTCATCGGCGACGGCCCGGCCCGCCGTGAGGTCGAGCGCCTGTTTTCCAAAATGGCGACACGTTGCCTGTTCGTCGGGGAGCTCGAGGATCCCGAAGTCGGCAAGTGGCTGGACATGGCGGATCTGTACGTCTGGCCCTCCGTGAACGAGGCGTTTGGGCTGGCTCTGCTCGAGGCGGTGAGCCACGACCTGCCGGCCCTGGCGTATGACTACGGCGGTGTCGGCGCGATCATCGAGGACGGGGCGAACGGTTTTCTGGTACCGGCCGGGGAGAGGACGCTGTTTGCCGGTCGCCTGCAATCGATGATCAGCGATCAGGCCGCCCGGGAGCGGATGCGATCGAACGCTCGCAGGAAATTTTTTCGTGACCACCGGTTCCAGGCCGCCCGAAGCAGGGTTGCCGACATTCTGGACCGCGTTTTGCCGACAGCCCGACGGGGTCAGTCCCGCTGATACCGGTCGTGGATCTCGACGAGGTGCCGGGCGATGTTCCGCTGCGCCGACATCTCGTAGTGACGAAGATAGTGGTCGGTGTAGTAGATCGTCTTGCGTTGCTTGAGCTTGTTCAGGTAATAGGTCCTGGATTCGAGAGTTGGCGGCTTGAGAATGCTGTTCTCGTTCTGCACGTTCACACTGTCTGAGAGATAGTCGTCCCAGGGCAGGCCAAAACTGGTCAGGTCGATGTCGGCGAGCAGCTTGCCGTCACGGGAATCGGGAATGTCCCTGTGGCAGGTGTCCATGATGAGATGGGCGACGAGCTTCCGGTAGGGATCGCCGAGCACTCCCCGTGACTCGTCGAGAAAGAAATCCCGACTCCGAGCTTCGTTGTCGGATGCGCCAACGACATAGATGCAATCGTGGAACCAGATGGCCATCTCGATCGCATCGAAGTCATCGGCATGTCTGCCGCAGTCATCCAGCCATTGGAGGCAAGCGCGGATGTGATCGAAATTGTGATAGCTGCGCCAGCTTTCGCTGTACATTTCGACAAGCCTCCGGTGAATGCCTGCCGCAGCCTGTCGATCCGGGGCCCTTGAATGGGAGCACCACAGTTCTGTGAATCGGGCCTGGTGAGTGTCCATGAATTCAGTGCGCAGACATCCGCTCCTTGAGCTGCACGAATTGGCGATGGGTCTTGTTCAGCTTGTCGGTCAACTCCCGCATCACGTGCAGGGACATGCTCGGATTCTCGGTCAGCAGGGTCATGAAGGTGTCGGCCTCGATCTTGAGCACCGCGCTGCTTCCGGAAGAACGAATGGAGGCCGAGCGGGGCGCATTCGCGATCACGCCCATCTCGCCGATAAGATGGTTTCTTTCGAGCTCCGCCACGACGTCGACTGCGCCGTCCTCGTGCTCGACGGTAACCTGCAGGACGCCCTCAAGCACCAGGTACACCGAATCCGAGGGATCGTCATGGTAGAACAGGTATTCCCCGTCGCCCAGTTCAAGCCGCTGGCTGGTAAACGCAACCAGCTTCAACTTTGACAGATCCAGTTTCGAAAACAGCGGAACCCGTGACAATTCGCGCGCTTCTTCGTTGATGTCCACGGTTCGCCAGAGTGTTCGACTGCCGACAATGGTACCAAAATACACTGTCGGTTTCATGCGCCGGATCGGTATCGGAGGACTATCCGGGGCCGTTGACGACCCGGACCGCCCGATCGAATCCCGTGTTGCCAATACGGCACTTCGGAACCACCGGGGGGCTGTGCGGCTATCCCTGTGGCCTGCACAGCTTGTCCACTTCCCGGAGAAACCGTTCCGTGCCATCCGGTGAAAAGGGCGGAACCGGTTCGGCCTTCGATTTCATCAACCGGGCGACAGCGTCAGTCAGTGTCTCGGTATCCAGGTCGGCTTCCCGGAGCACCCTGACATGATTGAGCCGTTCCAGTGAAGAGGCGCGTATCATCTGTTCCTTCTCGCCGTCCGCTTCGTAGGGAATCACGATCCCCCTCGTGCCGGACAGAACCAGGTCGACCGCGGTGTTGTACCCGATCTGCGAGACGGAGACCCCGCACTCGGCAAGCAATTGCCTGAAATCAGGCCGGTTTCTTTCGACGGTCGCGTTTTCCGGAGCCATCCGGCGCCACGTCGAGAAATCCGTCTCGCCGATCGCGTTTCCCACCAGTATCCGCCATGTCCATCCCGATCCGTCGGGCGAAAGGGACGCCGCCCGGATCGACGTTTCATAGATGCGTCTGCCTGCGATGCCGCCGCCGGCCGAGACCAGGATGTCTCCGGGACATTTTTCGGCAGGCCGCTTGATCGGCGGGCCCGCATCCACATATCCCGTGTACACGATCCTGCTGCGGATGTTGCCCATCTTCGGGAAGGATACGTCGAGCGGAACGAAGTCTGCCTCGCCGTGAATGAAAATGTAGTCATACTGTTCGTTGAGGATCCGGACGATTTCGTCCTCCCTGTCTGTGCGGCTCTTGGGCTGGATGATGTCCCGCACCGAACAGGCGACGGTTGCAGGCGTCGCCAGATCCTGCTTCGCCGTCCGGATCAGTGCCGTCAGCTCCCGGGCAAACCGGCGGCGTGCGAACGGATAGCCTTCGGTGATGATGAGGCCCGGTCCGGTCTCGAGCACGGTCTTGCGCACAAGATCGGCCCGTTGCCGCCAAAGCGATTCGTCAACCGGATTGCCCTGCGTGTCCACGAGATCGCCCAGTCCGTTGCCGGCGCCGACGCTCGGCAATTCGACGAGGCTGATCGACGGGCGGGATGGCTCGGGATGGGCGAGTCCTCCACTGACAAGAACGACCCGGAATCCGTGGTCGGCCAGTGCATCGGCCAGAGCGCAAATCCGCCGGACATGACCGGATCCGAACAGATGCTGGACGTGGACAAGTATCGGTTTCAACTGTTCTTGAGCAGGATCGCGATACGGTCGATGATGCCGTCGAGCCCCCTCAGCATGCCGGGGGAAGCCGAGAGCGAAGGCGCAGGCTGGCGGGGAAGCCGATGCAGGGCTTCGCTCATGAGGCCGGTGTTGGCGTTGTGTTCGTGATAGAGAACCGAGGCGAGACCGTTTTCCAGGGCGTAGTCGGAGCGGATTTTCTGTTCGAGTCTCGGAGTTTCCCGGGGAACCAGCAGGGCGCGCCGGTCGAAGGAAAGAATCTCGCAGAAGGTGTTGTATCCGCCCATGGCGACAATCCCCTCGGCATGTTTCATCAGCACCTCGATGCGGTTCGTGAAAACTTCGAAATCGAGCCGGGGGATTCGTGCAATCCGACGCTTGAAGTCGCGCTGGGCCTTTGCCTTCATGAACGGCCCGACGATCACGATACCGTGGATCAGATCGCCGTTGGTGTCCGACTCGTAGGCACGGATGACCCAGTCGACCAGCACTTCTCCGTCGCCGCCTCCGCCCGGCGTGACGAGGATATAGGGCTGCCTGGAGTACCGTTCCGGTATCCGGGCATTTGACGACAGATCCCGACGCAGGTATCCCAGGTAGTGCATGCGGTCAAGGACCCGGTCGGACAGGTCGATTCCCGCAACCGGGTTGCCGGTCGCCTCGGTGCCGTAGACCCAGATTTCGTGATACAGGTTTTCCACGGCCGGAACCGCCTCCTTTCTTTCCCATTCGGATTGCAGCGCCTCGCTCTCATCCATGATGTCCCGAAGGCCGAGGATGTTCCGGCAACCCTTCATCCTGAGCCAGCGCAGGGTGTACTCGATTTCTCCTCTCAGTCCGAGGGGTTCCTTGTCGACAATGAAGGCATCCGGCCCGAACGCCTCTGCGGCGTGCTGGATGATCGACGCGCGCATGGCCAGGGTCTCGTTCAGGTCGACGTGCAGGCCGAGTGATGTATAATCCCCGTTGCGCAGTTTGACCACTCCGGGCACAGTGATGAAGCTCACGCGGGATCTGAAATCGAACTGGCTGATGATCGGAGATCCGGAAATGATCATGACCGACATGCCCTTGAAGGCATCGACCAGCGCGTTGGCGATGGCGCGGCATCGCCTTAAATGTCCCAACCCAAAGCTGTCGTGGCTGTAGATGAGCACCTTCGCGTTGTTGAGCCTGTCCATTGTCCCGAACTCCGAAATGATATTGTTCAGCGTATCCGGTTCGGGCAATCCCGGACCGGGTCATGCAGCGGCCCGGGAGGGCGTACGGGCATCCTCCCGAAAACGGGATCCATGAAGAATCTGATCAAATCCTCGATCGAGATCGGCAGGTGGTTTGCCGGCAAGTTGGTCATTACGGATATCCCGGATCGGATTCGCCAGAGTATACAGATTCAGCAGATCGAGAGCGAAAGAATCATCGGCTGGACGCAGCTGTTTATCGTTTCGGTCTTTTCCGTTCTCTACATCCTGTCTCCCAAGACGTTTCCCGAGTCGGGGTTTGCGCCGGTACCGTGGTTTCTCGGATTCTATTTCGTCTTTACCGTTATCAGGCTGTATCTGAGCTACCGCTCGCGAATTACGCCGGCGTTTCTGGTGCTTTCGATCATTGTCGACATGGGGCTGCTTTTCGGCCTGATCTGTACGTTCCACATACAGTACCAGCAGCCGGCGAGCTTCTATCTAAAAGCGACGACCCTGATTTACCTGTTCATCTTCATCGCGCTCAGGTCGCTGCGCTTCGAGGCGATCTATGTCGTGATTGCCGGACTCGCGGCGGCCGCCGGCTGGATGCTTCTGGTGGCCTACTCGATCCACCAGGCCGGTATGGAAAGCATCACGCGCGACTATGTCGAATACCTGACCAGCAACAAGATCCTGATCGGCGCGGAATGGGACAAGGTCATCTCCATCCTGCTGGTTACCGGGATTCTTGCCGTCGGAATTTCAAGGGGCCAGAATCTGCTCAAGGTCTCGCTGAAGAATGCGGCGGCCGCCCAGGATCTTTCAAGGTTTGTCCCGGATGTTATCGCGGAACAGATCAAGGAGGATTCCCAGCAGCCCGACCTCAGCCGAACGGAAACCGGAGAATGCTCGATCCTGTTCATCGATCTCGAATCCTTCACCACCATCAGTGAGTCCA
>VYGS01000164.1 GCA_009841725.1 Gammaproteobacteria bacterium | reverse complement strand
CCATCAAGGAGCTTGCAAAGCGGGTCAATCTGTCCCCGACGCCTTGCTGGAAGCGGGTCAAGAATCTGACTGAAAGCGGCGTTATCCGGGCCAATGTGGCGTTGCTCGACCCGGCCAAGGTGGGGGCGGCCGTGACCGTGTTCATCGCAATCAAGACGGATCAGCACAACATGGCGTGGACCGAGAAGTTCGCCTTTGAAATGTCGGACATTCCGGAGATCATGGAGATTTACCGGATGAGCGGGGAGGTGGACTACCTGTTGAGGGCGGTGGTGCCGAACATCGCCGAGTTTGACCGGCTCTACAAGAAAATCATCAGCCGGATCGACCTGACCGACGTCACCTCGACGTTTGCGATGGAGCAGATGAAATACACGACCGCCTTGCCCATCTGAATCGGCCGGAGCTGCCTCCGCCATCCTGGCCGGAAGGGTCGGTCCGGTCGCACGGACGGTTTTCGCACTCAGGGCTGTCCTGCAGGGGTCCCGTGCGGGGCCCGGGATGTTGCTTGCGATTCAATCTGGACTCGAAAACCTCAATTTGAGATAATTTCCCGGGTAATCACAGGGGGCAATCATGTCGAAAATCCTCGTTCTCCACGGGCCGAACCTGAACCTGTTGGGCGCAAGGGAGCCGGAACACTACGGAACCACCAACCTTCAGGAAATCGATTCCGCGCTGAGAGAACGGGCGCAGCAGGACGGAATTGCGATTGAGTGCAGGCAAACCAATTCGGAAAGCGAATTGATCGGATGGATCCAGCAGGCGGTGAGTGAGGAAGTGGACTTCATCATCATCAATCCGGCCGCCTACACGCATACCAGTGTCGCCATCCGGGACGCCTTTGCCGCGACCGGGATTCCGTTCGTCGAGGTGCATCTGTCGAATGTGCACCGCCGGGAGGATTTTCGGCAGTTTTCATATTTGTCGGATCTTGCGATCGGAACCGTTACGGGCCTAGGGGCGGATGGATACGGATTCGCCTATGAATACGGACTTCGTCGTGTACTGAACGCGGACTGATTGCCGGGCTTTGAAAGTGGAGTAAACGTGGATTTAAGGAAGGTAAAGAAACTCATCGAATTGCTCGAGTCATCCAAGCTGACCGAGATCGAGATCACGGAAGGCGACAGCACGATCCGCCTGAGTCGTACAACCGGCCCGGATCATCCGGTTCTCCCGGCCGTGCAACCGCACGCGACGGCGACGAGCCCCCTGTCCCTGGACGCCTCCCCGGGCGAGGACGAGACCGGAGGAATCACGGTCCCGTCGCCGATGGTCGGAACGTTCTACCCTTCGTCCGAGCCCGGCGCGGACCCTTATGTGACAGTCGGTTCGGAGGTCAAGCCCGGCGACACGCTCTGCATTCTGGAGGCGATGAAAACCTTCAATCATGTGAAAAGCGAGATTTCGGGCACCGTGCGGACGGTCATGAAGTCCTCGGGCGACCCGGTCGAGTATGGCGAGCCGCTTTTTCTCATTGATCCCAGCTAGATTCGGGACAACCGCGTCATGATCCGCCAGATCAGGAAACTGGTGATAGCGAATCGAGGTGAAATCGCGCTTCGGATCCTGCGTGCCTGCCGACAACTGGATATCCTGACGGTCGCCCTGCATTCCGAGGCCGATCACGATGCCAAATATGTCCGGCTGGCCGACGAATCCGTTTGTATCGGCCCGCCTGCGGCGAAGGACAGCTATCTGAACATGGCGGCGGTGATTTCCGCAGCGGAAGTCACCGATGCGAACGCGATACATCCCGGGTACGGGTTCCTTTCGGAAAACGCGGATTTTGCGGAGCAGGTCGAGCAAAGCGGGTTCATCTTCGTGGGTCCGGATCCGGAAACCATCCGGGTCATGGGCGACAAGATTTCCGCGATCGAGGCCATGAACAGCCTGGGCGTTCCGTGCATTCCCGGTTCGAACGGCCCCATACCGAAAGAGTTCGGCGAGTTGCTGTCGATGGCCGAGAAAATCGGCTTTCCCCTCTTGCTCAAGGCAAGCGGAGGAGGGGGAGGAAAGGGCATGCGACGGGTAGAGCGCAAGGAGGATCTGCTCGAAGCGGTCGAACTGACATCGAAGGAAGCGCAGGCCGCGTTCGGAAACGACGCGCTGTACATCGAGCGGTTTCTGGATACGCCCAGGCACATCGAAATTCAGATTCTGGCCGACCAGCATGGCAATGTCGTTCATCTCGGGGACCGGGACTGCTCGATCCAGAGGAGCTACCAGAAAGTGATCGAGGAATCCCCGGCGCCGGGGATTACCGATCGGCAGCGCTCCGAAATCGGGAACATCTGTGTCGATGCCTGCAGGAAGATGGGCTACAAGGGTGTCGGAACCTTCGAATTCCTGTTCCAGGACGGGCAGTTCTATTTCATCGAAATGAATACGCGGATTCAGGTCGAACATCCGGTGACCGAGATGGTGACCGGAATCGACCTCGTCCAGGAGCAGATCCTGGCCGCAGACGGAGGGAAACTCGGCTTTCGGCAGGAAGACGTCGGGTTCACGGGGCATGCCATCGAATGTCGGATCAATGCCGAGGATCCCGAAACATTCGTCCCGTCTCCAGGCCGGATCACGCGGGTTCACATGCCGGGCGGCCCCGGCATACGGGTGGATTCCCATGTCTACTCGAACTACAACGTTCCTCCGTTTTACGATTCGATGATCGGAAAGGTGATCGCACACGGACACCGCCGGGAGGAGGCGCTGGTCCGGATGTCGGGAGCGCTTCAGGAAATGATGGTGGAGGGAATCAGGACAAACATCCCGTTGCATCAGTCCCTGCTTCAGGATCCGGAATTCTTGAAGGGCCAATGCGACATCAACTATCTTCAGAGCAAGCTGTCACTTGACTGAATTCATTGAACTGTCGCTCGTCGCTGAAGAACCCCATTGCGGCCAGATCGAAGTCATTCTGCTTGAAGCCGGCGCGTGCTCCATCACCGTCGAGGGTGATGGCCGGGAGGTCTGCCTAGAAGGCGACCCGGTTTCACGATCCTGGTCAGTCCGCAAGATTTCCGCCCTGTTCGACCGGGATTTCCTGTCGATCGAGGCCCTGGGCAGGATCAAGTCCGGACTTGGAGCATTTCCGGTACGCGACTCGTTCAAGGTTACGGATCTGCCCGATCTCGATTGGGAGCGGGCCTGGCAGGATCATGTCAGGCCGGTTGTCGTCGAAGACAGGTTGTGGATCGGCCCGACCTGGACGGAACCGGACGGCAAGTACGATACGGCGGTCCGGATCGACCCGGGGCTGGCTTTCGGAACGGGCAGCCATGAGACGACGTACCTTTGCCTGCAGGCTCTTGCCAAGGTGCCACTTGACGGCAAGACGGTGATCGATTTCGGGTGCGGCTCGGGCGTTTTGGGCATAGCGGCCTGTCTCATGGGTGCTTCTCGGTGCATCGGCGTGGACACTGATCCCGATGCCGTCAGAGTCGCCAATGAAAATGCCCGGATCAACGGTGTCCAGAACCGCTTCGAGGCGTTATCGAACGGGAAATTTGCCGTTTGCCGAAACTCCAAGCGTGAAACGGCGCAAGTAGTGGTTGCAAACATCCTGGCGAGTGCGCTCATTGATCTGGCGGACATATTGACCGGTATCGTGTCCGATGACGGCATGTTGATCCTGTCGGGAATCCTGCCGGATCAGGTCGAACCGGTGCTCGATGCATATCAAAGCTGCTTCCGTTTCGCGTCGTTCCGGCTTGGAGACTGGGTGATGCTTGCCGGATCAGTCCGCAATGGTGCGGATGACGAACAGACAGATACGGGATAGGAAGGATAATGAATCCATTCTTATCCGTCTGTTGAACAGGATTTTTAAAATATTTATTGAAATATCCATTAACTGTTTCATTTTATATGAGGTATAATGTATATTCCGATTTGATATCCCACTGTGTGGTCATGTCGACCCGGTCGCCGAAATGAAAGAACCGATCTACTGTTCCTGCCCGTACTGCGAGGCGGTGTTCGTGTTGAGGAAAAACGCCTCCAGGGTGATCTGCGGCAGCTGCAACGAGATGTTCGAGGCCGATCTCAACCGGGTCGTGCGAGTCGGTCAGAATTTTGTGCCCTATGTCAGCATTCCTCCTTCCTCCAAGGCGGTTGAGGATTCCGACTTGCCCGGAAAAGATCCGGTCGAGAGCGACAGGAAATCGAAAAGGCCTCCCGCGGAACATCCATCCCGGGCAGGTCAGGATGAGCACCCGGAACCGACAGATCGGCTCGAAGCCGGACCATCGGGAACCGACTTGCCCCGGGAGTCCGAAAAATCCGAACCCTCCGAATCCGCAAGACATCCGAGGGAGCCGATCCTGACATCTCCTTCTGATCAGCCTCCGGAATCGGACCTGCATGTCCGGCCGGATGATCGGAGGGAGGACGCGCCTCGATCCGGAAGAGCGGGCGGCGGACGTCGGCCGGGCATTCTCGGCAGGCTCATCGGAAAGGAGCAGGGGACGGCTCGTGGCAAGACGCCTTCCGGTGGCGGAAAGGGGCGGATTGGGCAGGATTCGGCCGAATCCCCGGGCAGTTCCCACGGACTGGAGCGAATGCACGAGCAGAAAAGTCGGGTGGACAGCCTGATCGCCGATCGAAAGAGCCCGTTGTCGACCGTGATATGGAGTGCAGTCACGCTCGGATTTCTGGCTCTTCTGGTCGTGCAGGTGAAAACATATGTCGTCCCGCAATACGCTCAGGTCAGCAAGTACCGCCCATACCTGCACGCCTTTTGCAAGATGGCCGACTGTTCGCTTCCCCTGTTCAGGGATGCCCATAGGCTGACATTGATGCATACCAGCATCGAGCTTCATCCGAACGAGCCGGGTGCTGTCAGAATCAAGGTCAAGATGATCAACGAGGCGAAACACCCTCAGCCGTTTCCCGATCTGCAATTGACCCTGACCGACAAGTTCGGCCGGGTGGTCGGGAAAAGAACCTATTCGCCTTCCGTCTATCTGCCGCAGGACACGGAAAACAGGATGGAAAGAGGAATCCTCTCTTCGGTTTTCCTGGACCTCGCGAAACCGCATGAAAATGCCTACGGCTTCACTGTCGATGTGGTAACCGGTGTCTGAGATCCGACGCCGGAACTCCGGTGGATGTCTTCGCACACTCTCGGGAAGCTGAACCGTCTGATTTGGGCACGAATCGAACGATTTGCGGGCTTTGCGTCTGTGCGTCGGCGTCATTCATGGGTATAATCTTCCAACCCGCCTGAAATTTTTTGTTGTGCCAGTTTCGAGAAACCTGTCGACATGAGAATTGCGAATGGATCTTGCCCATGATTAGGGAACAGGTTAAGCACGCCGTCGGTGCCTACATGGGGGAACTGGATGAAGCGATGCTGTGCAATGTCTATCGGATGGTACTCGATGAAGTTGAAAAGGCCTTGCTTGAGGTTGTCATGGAACGCGCTGACAACAATCAGACAACCGCGGCCCGGATTCTCGGGATCAATCGAAACACGCTGCGTCGGAAGCTCGAGAAATACGACCTTCCCTGAAGGGGGAATCGGTTTCTCGGCTGTACGGCCATTCGGGCATCGACAATGAGTGGACAGGTCAAGCGGGCCCTGATCAGTGTTTCCGACAAGACGGGACTGGTGCCGTTTGCCGAATTCCTGTCCGGACAGGGGGTCGATATCCTGTCGACCGGCGGCACTGCCGATCAGTTGAGGGAGAACGGGATTCCGGTCAGGGAGGTCAGCGAGCATACCGGATTTCCCGAAATGATGGGGGGACGGATCAAGACCCTTCATCCGAAGATTCACGGCGGCATTCTGGGTCGCCGGAACGAAGACGACGAAATCATGTCGGCTCACGGAATCCTTCCCATAGACCTGGTTGTGGTCAACCTGTATCCGTTCGAGGAGACCGTGTCCGATCCCGATTGCACTGTTGCCGAGGCGATCGAGAAGATCGATATCGGCGGGCCGGCCATGCTGCGCTCCGCCGCAAAGAATCACCGCGACATCACGGTTGTCACGGACATTTCCGACTATGACCGGGTCATGGAGGAGATGCGAGCCCATTCCGGCCGGATTACGGAACCGTTGCGCCGTGAACTTGCCGCCAAGGTCTTTGAGCGTACGGCCCGGTATGATCGCGCGATCGCCGATTTCCTGGGCGGCCTGTCGGCGGAGCCGGATCCGGCATTTCCTCCGGTCATGAACTTGAGGTATGTCCTGAAACAGCCCCTGCGGTACGGGGAAAACCCGCACCAGGAGGCTGCATTTTATGCCAGTCCGGATGTGCGGACTCCAGGGGTGGCCAGCGCCGAGCGGGTGCAGGGCAAGGAACTCTCCTACAACAATATTGCGGATTCCGATGCGGCGATCGAATGCGTGAAGCAGTTTGACGAGAATCCCGCGTGCGTGATTGTCAAGCATGCCAATCCCTGTGGAGTGGCTGTTGCCGAGTCGATCGGCGTCGCTTATGACAGGGCGTTCCGAACCGATCCTGAATCGGCTTTCGGAGGGATCATCGCCTTTAACCGGATGCTCGACGGGGACACCGCCGCCTCCATCGTCGAGCGCCAGTTTGTCGAGGTGGTGATCGCGCCCGACCTGTCGCCGGAGGCGATCGAGGCGCTCGGCTCGAAACCGGGAATCCGTGTGCTCAGGACCGGACTCTGGGACGAGCAGGGTTACGGTGCGGTGGAACCGGACACCAAGAAGGTCTGCGGCGGACTGTTGGTGCAGACGCCGGACAACCAACTCGCTGAAAAGTTCGAGGTCGTGACCCGGCGGGAGCCGGATGACCGGGAAACCCGGGATCTGCATTTTGCCTGGAAGGTGACCAAGTTCGTGAAATCGAACGCGATCGTCTATGCCGCCGGCCGCATGACCGTCGGTGTCGGGGCGGGGCAGATGAGCCGCGTCAACTCGGCGCGGATCGCCGCGATCAAGGCCGGGCATGCAGGCCTTGAGGTCAAGGGGGCCGTGATGGCTTCCGATGCGTTTTTCCCATTCCGGGACGGTCTCGACAATGCGGCCGAAGTCGGGATCCGGGCTGTGATCCAGCCAGGCGGCTCGGTGCGCGACGACGAAGTCATCGCTGCCGCCGATGAGCACGACATCGCCATGGTGTTTACCGGAATGCGGCATTTCAGGCACTGATCGACGGGCCCGGGTGCAGATGAAGATTCTCGTGGTCGGTTCCGGTGGACGGGAGCATGCTCTCGCGTGGAAGGCCTCGCTGTCTCCGGCCGTCTCGGAAGTCTTTGTTGCGCCGGGAAACGCCGGCACCGCGCTCGAAAGCGGAGTGTCCAATGTCCCCCTCGAGGCGGGTGACTTCGGCGGGTTGCTGTCATTCGCGCTCGACAAGAGCATCGATCTGGTTATCGTGGGTCCGGAAAACGCCCTGGTTGGCGGGATCGTGGATCTCTTCGGCGAGAACGGGATTCGCTGTTTCGGGCCGACCCGCGCGGGTGCCATGCTTGAGGGATCGAAGGAATTCTCGAAGGAATTCCTTGTTCGCCACAACATTCCGACGGCCCGCTACCGTTCGTTTACCGACCTTCTAGAGGCCCGGGAATATCTTCGGCACCAGAACTATCCTCTGGTGGTGAAGGCGGACGGGCTGGCGGCCGGCAAGGGGGTCGTCATTTGCGAAAACCTGGACCAGGCCGAAGACTGTGTTCAGGGGATGCTATCGGGCAAGCTGTTCAGCAGTGCGGGCCACAAGGTCGTGATCGAGGAATTTCTGGAAGGCGAGGAGGCCAGTTTCATCTGCATGGTGGATGGCGGCGACTTTCTCGTCATGGCGTCGAGCCAGGACCACAAGGCCGCGTACAACGGCGATACCGGCCCGAATACCGGCGGAATGGGGGCCTACTCCCCGGCGCCCGTTGTGGATTCGGACATGAGGGAGCGCGTGATTGAACAGATCATGCGTCCTGCGGTCAACGGGCTCAGGTCGGACGGCATTCCGTACACCGGGTTCCTGTATGCCGGGCTGATGATCAGCAACGGGGTGCCCAATGTGCTCGAATTCAATTGTCGGCTGGGCGATCCCGAGGCTCAGGTCATCCTGATGCGTATGAAATCCGACCTGGTTGAACTGTGCCTGGCGGCCCTGGACGGACGCCTTGCCGGGATTCGCACAGAATGGCACCGGGAAAGCGCGCTGGGCGTGGTTATGGCGTCAAAGGGGTACCCGGAAAGTTCTCGGAGCGGTGATGTGATCGAGGGGCTCGAGGGGCCCTTTGAGTCGAACGTCAAGGTGTTTCATGCCGGAACCGGTCTCGAGGACGGCCGGGCCGTGACAAGTGGCGGAAGGGTGCTGTGCGTTACCGCGCTCGCGGACGGAATCGAACAGGCCCAGCGGCAGGCCTATTCGGCCGTGCGCTCGATCCGGTGGGAGGGCGGCTGGTGCCGGGACGATATCGGGCACCGGGCGGTTTCCCGGGACGGATGATGTAGTTCTCGTCCCGAACACGGTCGGGCATTTCCCCGAAAAAGGAATGATGGATTATCCGGGGCTTATCAACCCCTGGCACAATTCGCAGAATGCGTATAATTTTTTCTCGGCTGTGTATGGTGCCTTGAGAGCCTGATGGTCATGGGGTCATCTTGCGGAAATCACTTCTGTTCACACGCTGACTCGATAAAAATTGGTTCCGGGGCGCGCAGTAGCACACGTTGGTCAGCGTTTCACACAATCGCATACTGGATATCGAATTCAGTGGCTTTTGCGATAGGTTGAACCTTTCTGCTATCGTGCTTGCGCAATTCGACAATGCCGTATTTCTCCATGGTTTTCAGTGTGCGACTAAGATTGCTGGATTTGCGACCACTGAGTTGAGCAAGATCTTGCAACGTCTCAGGTTGATGCTCATCAATCAACTTTAACAGGCGGACGTTATTGTCGCTTAATACCTCACTCAAGGATCTTATGGAACTAAACCAGATTTTCGGTTCGCCGCGCTTGGGGTTGATTTTGCCCGCAGCAATATCAACCGCACGACGCTGAAACTGTTCTCGGGACATGATGCCAATTTTTAATCTTTTCATCTTGATACCTCCTTAAGAATTCTGTCAACTTCGTTAAAAAAGTCCTCAATCAGTTGCTGGACACTGGTAAAAGTATAGGGCGTACCCTTGTCAGTCGCTGATTTATGCATATGATCATAAAGAACTATTCGACCCTTGTATTTGCCTCTTTTTCTGGATTTAACCGCATGGGCATTATCGAATTCCATAATTCTTTGATTGGAGCGATTGTGCAGGGTAAGGTTGTATCGAATGCCGCGGGGTATCTTTGGTTGGATTGACCATACGAGCCTCGATCTTGTACCAGTAGCCGTTTTCTTCGGTGTATTCGGTGCCGTTAAGGTCCACTAAGACATCTAACCCTGGGTCACGCTTCATAAATTCCATTTATTCGATTCTTATAATTATCAGCAGTTCATAACTATTGTAGTGAAAGAATAGTGAAAAATCACGTTTTCATTGTGCTTGTCCGATAAATTCAATGATTCTGTATGCTGATCTCTGGTCAGCCTCGCTGATGAGACAGATTTGTACAGGGTTCGCTTTGAGAAATGTCACCGCCGCCTTCACTGCTGTCATACTCAATCCCTGCCATGATTTTCTGTCAATTATTTCCTTGATCAAGGATAGGCAAACCTATATCCTACGCCGATATCTTTTACTCTCTGACTGCATGACATAAAAATATGGCTGAAGCATTTGTTTCCATTGTTATGGGCTCCGACTCCGATCTTCCGGTGATGCGGGCAACCTTCGATGTGCTGGATCGATTCGGAGTGCGCTGGGAAGCCCGCGTCACTTCCGCTCACCGCACGCCCCAGAAGACTCACGATTACATCAAGGATGCGGAAGCGCGCGGCTGCGCCGTTTTCATCGCGGCTGCCGGACTCGCGGCGCATCTGGGGGGCGTCGTTGCAAGCCTGACCGTTCGGCCCGTGATCGGGGTGCCGATGGATGGCGGACCGCTTAACGGCCACGATGCACTGCTCTCGACCGTACAGATGCCGGGGGGCATTCCCGTAGCTTGTGTCGCGATCGGAAAAGCGGGGGCCCGGAACGCGGGATTTCTGGCTGCTCAGATCCTGGGCGTTTCGGATGAGGAAATCGCTTCGAGAATCCAGGCCCAGCGCGACGACAACGTGAACGAGATCGCCGCGAAGGATCAGGCCCTGCAGGAAGAAATCAGTCAACGTTGAATTCGGTCACCGTGGCGCAGGGCGCCGAGATCATTCTGCATGGAGGCGTGATCGCCTACCCCACCGAGGGATGCTTTGGATTCGGATGCAATCCGCTGGACACCGACGCGGTGAAGCGGATTCTGGCGATCAAGAGGCGCCATTTCAGCAAGGGATTGATCTTGATTTCCGATCGCCTTGACCGGCTCCGGCCCTACTTCGCGAATTTGCCCGATTCCACGCGGGAGGACATTCTCGCGAGCTGGCCCGGCCCGGTGACCTGGCTGTTGCCCGCGCGCCGGAGTGTGCCCCGGGAGGTCCGGGGAGTTCACGACTCGATAGCGGTCAGGGTGTCCCGCCATCCGGTGGTCAGGATGTTGTGCCGCAAGGCCGAAATGGCCATTGTCTCGACCAGCGCAAACCGTGCGTCCTTGACGCCCCACCGCTCTCTGGCATCGGTTCTGGAGGAGTTTGCAGACGAGGTTGACGGAGTCGTGGAGGGAAGGATCGGCCAGCGCCGAAGCCCGTCCGTGATTCGCGACGGGCGGGATGGACGTTACATCAGGC
>VYGS01000108.1:5786-10771 GCA_009841725.1 Gammaproteobacteria bacterium | reverse complement strand
ATTACGAACAAGCCACCAAGTTAGTCTATAACCTGGAAAAAATCTATCAGCATATCGACATTTTGGTAAATTGCGCTGGAATCACGCGCGACAAGACGCTGAAAAGCATGACGCATGAACAATGGAGGTCGGTCATCAATACCAACCTCGACAGCGTGTTCAATATCACCCAGCCCGTTGTCAGCGGCATGATCGAGCGCGGCTTCGGCCGGATCATCAACATCTCGTCTGTCAATGGGCAGAAAGGGCAGTTCGGGCAAGCAAACTATTCCGCATCAAAAGCTGGGCTGCACGGATTCACGATGGCGGTTGCGCAGGAAACTGCGGCCAAGGGAGTGACGGTCAATACCATTTCTCCGGGTTATGTCGCAACCTCGATGACACAAACCATTCGCCCCGAAATACTTGAACAAATAATAAACCAGGTTCCGATGAAACGCATGGCGACTCCCGAAGAGGTTGCTTACGTGGTGGCCTGGCTGGCCGATGAAAGAAGCAGCTACATGACAGGGGCCAATATTCCTCTCAACGGCGGAATGTTCATGAGCGCTTGAGCGCCGCGGGTCGGACCAATCAAACAGTATATTGCCAGCCATGCGATGTCCCGTACGGGGTTCAAGGCTCTGGCACCGGATTTTTTCAAATCGCCGGATCGATTTTTGGCAAGAGACGGAGCCGACCACCCGCCCGTTCAGGCCGATCGGTCCTCCGTGTATCATTCGGGGTCAGCCTCCATTCTGGCCGTAGCCGGATTGTCATGTCTGCAGTGAAACCCTTGTCGAGTGAAATGCATGACTGAAGATATTGCGCAGGTACCGAGATTTGGAAGTTGCCGCTCGGCGACACCGGACGGAAGCACGCATGAAATGCAATGGACGGAATGGGGGCGTGAGGACCATCCGCATGTCGTCGTTTGCGCCCACGGGTTGACCCGAAACGGAAGGGATTTCGACTTTCTGGCGAAGCGTTTGGCAAAATCCTGCCGGGTGATTTGCCCGGATTATCCCGGGAGAGGACAAAGCCCTAACCTGACTGATCCCCAGTACTACGCGATCGAACAGTACGCCAAGGATTCGCAGGCCATGGTATCGACCCTCAAGTACGAACAGCTGGATTGGGTCGGAACTTCCATGGGCGGACTGATTGGCATGACACTGGTAGCCTCGTTAACCAACCCGATCACGAAAATGATCCTGAACGACGTTGGCGCCTTTATTCCCAGGCAGAGCATGATCGATCTTGCCGATGACCTGTCCATACATCCGCATTTCGAATCGATGGAAGAGGCGTATGATTATTTTCGCGAGGCCTATGCCGGGTTCGGAAGGCTGGATGACCATCACTACATCCATATGGCCGAGCATGGCGTATGGCCGAGCCCGGACGGGCCGGGATATGTGCTGGCCCGGGACCCGGCCATCATCGACCAGTTTGCCGCCCTGCCCTCTGCCGACATCGACTTGTGGTGGATCTGGGAAATGATCAAGATTCCGGTATTGATCATTCGGGGCGAGGAATCCGGCCTGCTGCTTCCTGAAACGGTACGAAAAATGCAGGAGCTTCATTCCGGTGCAGCCGCTGTCGAGTTCTCCGCATGCGGCCATGCTCCTTCTCTTATGGTGGACGATCAGATTGAAGCGGTTGCGCACTGGCTCGGCCTTTGATGAATGGATCCGGCGCGCTGCCTGACCCGGCGCGCGACAAGCCTTGCCCTTCGCGGCGGGACGATGTCAAATGCCCCCGATCTTTCGGAGATTATTCCACGACAATCCGCCCATCGAGTCCCGGCATGTACGGACTGTTCTCAGCGAGATACTCGGCGACAACATCCGCAAGATCGGGACCGAAATCATAAGCGTTCATGGCATTTTGGGCGAAGATCGTGTAGCCATCACCACCACCCCGGAGAAAGTCGTTGGATATGACACCATATCTTGCGTGAGGGTCAATCGGAATCCATTTTCCGTTCCGCATGATTTCGACACCGGAAACACGGCCTTCATTGGGTCCTGAAGACAGGGAGTAGCGGTAGCGGAGTCCGGAAACCTGGGGAAATCGTCCCTTCCCTTCCTCCACCTTGCTGACGCCCGATTCCAGAGAAGCCACGATATCGGCGCCGGTCAACTCGAAGCTCGAGAGAAGATTCTGGAACGGAAGCACAGAAAGCACCTCTCCCATGGTAATCGGTCCCTGGTCAATCGAGGCCCGAAGCCCTCCCCCGTTGGTGATTGCGATATCGAAACCGCGCTTCTCCATATAGGCCAGCATCGCGTCTGCGACGAGATTGCCCATCTCGCATTCCCGGACACGGCACTCCACGCGATTGCCGTTGATCGATCGTCCGGCCTCGGCAACGACTCGCTCGCGAATCTCGTCAAGAGGAACCGCAAGTTCGGCGATGCGCGCTTTGAGCGCATCGTCTTCGGCTATCTTGCCCTCCATCAGGATCGGGTCTCCACTCGCCGAGATTACCGAGCCATGATCGTCAAAGGTGACATCAAGCCGACCGAGATATTTTCCGTATGCATAGGCCTGCACGATCGCTGTCCGTCCCCCATTCGGAGTTTCCACCCAGGTGGGATAGGGTCCTTCGGGATCATCGCCGGAATCGTTTGAAAGAAGGGTGTTCGAGTGCCCGCCCACGATCACATCAATGCCGTCGACAGCCTTGGCAATCTGCCTGTCGATTTGGTAGCCCGAATGCGAAAGCACAATGATCCGATGAACGCCCTGTCGGGCCAGCTTCGCAATTTCCCTTCTGACGGCTTCGACCGGGTCCGTAAATCGTATCGTGGGGCCCGGCGCAGAGGTCTCATGGGTATCCTCCGGAGTCAGTCCGATCAGACCGTAGCGATGCTCCCCCCTGTCGATAATGGTTGAGGGCATGAGAATTCCATCGAGGGCAGGTTCGGCAGAAATGTCGGCATTGGACATCAGCACCGGAAATCCCACCGCGTCCATGAATCCGCGAAGCACTTCCGGGCCGTCATCGAATTCGTGATTGCCGACGGTCATCGCATCGTATCCGAGAGCGGTCATCATTTCGGCGGCAGCCTTGCCCTTGTACCGGGTGTAGAAGAGCGAGCCCTGAAATTGATCTCCTCCATCGACGAGTATCGAATTCGGAGTTTTTTCCCGCTCGGCACGAATGGCGGTGACGAGGCGAGCGGATCCCCCAAGACATTTGCCCGCCTTGCCATCCTCTAGCGTGCAAGTCGCATCATACTTGTTGATCGGCTCGATTCGGGAGTGAAAGTCATTTGTATGCAGAATCGTCAGGGTCTCGGCACGGACGCCGAGTGCCAGGAAAAGCGCCGTCATGGCGATCAGGATTGTGTGTGTCTTCATCAAAATTCCATGGATACATTTATGGATCGGCCGTGATTGGCTGCATCCTGGTCGCTTTTCGACAATACTGCGAGGCACGGGCCTTGAGCCGAGTTCCAGCGCACAGGATATTTTGGTCCTCCTGGGTTTCGCCTATGTTCTCGCCCCGGAGGTCATGTTCATCCATGCTTCCCAGCGATTCCGCTCCCGGTATGCCGTGCGCAGCCGGGAATGAAATTCATCCAGGTCGACATGGCAGCTTCTTACATGCCTGTGTGAACGCCTCGGATCAAATCCTTCCCGACCATGAAGCAGACGCTGGTTATTGAACACCATCATCTCCCCCTGACGCAACTTTACCGTCACGCGCCCTTCCCCGGAATAGATCAGTTTCAGCAACGTGCGTAGCGCATCATAAAATGATTCGACTCGATCCAGAGGGCAATCGATCGGTGCCATGCCGCGATCATTGATCCGGATTCCGGTGACCTGTCCGAAGCGGTCGCGCGAGAAAACCGGAGCCTGGACATCAAAAGTACGACCCTCTGCAAGAGTGCGATTATGACGGGCGGGGATGGTTGCGAGAACCTCGAACGCGTCGGGGTCGCGCTCCTTCAGAATCTTGGCCAGCCAGATTCCGTCAGCCATGGTGGAGTCGCCCCCGAATTCCGATTGCCTGATCACATGAAAGAAGGTGATCCCGGGCATCTCGATGCGATACGGCTCATCCGAATGCAATGCAAGCGGGACGGCCATGTCGCCGACGATTTCCGGATTCGGCTTCGCCTCCAGCTCAAAAATCCCGTAGTTGGTGATCCGCAACGTGCCGACCAGACCGGCAATCTCTTCCGTGCGTTCCCGTTCGACCGGCACATCACGCAGAAAAACCACACCCTTGTCTCTCAGGGTCTCAAGGAATTCAAGATGAGCCTCGGGATCTGCGGACACGACCGAATAGTCCATGTAAGGCAGATTGTCGGCCAATTCCTCACCCCATGGAACAGGGGCCCTGCTGCGCCGCTTTCTCTCGGCCTCGGACAGGCAATGACCCCGCAGCCATGTCGAATCGAAGTGCGAAAAATGATTTCCGCCCCAGTCAATTCGAACACTGTTGATGCAAAGTATCGCACCGTGAATTTTGGGCTGTCTGGGCTGTTCGGTCAATCGAACGTGACGAACCCCGGTCTCACTGGTTCCGCAACTCTCGCAGGAACACGCATGGAGCAACCATATCGACGGAAAGCGACTTCGGTGGCCATCTCGCCATGTGATGCGTATGCCGGCCTCGTCGTGGACAAGGTTTTTAATATCACAGGAGAACGAATCTGCCATGACGCTTGCTAGTCGAAGAGACAAATGCCCGTATCTTGTGTACTGCCTCGGTTCACAGTCCCAAGCAAAGACAGGAATTCCGCCCTGACTGATGGACACGCTGCGAGGAAAGTATGCTGGTCGGCCAATGTTGAACGTTACCTGGCAAGTGCACGCTGAGAAACGTACCACTCTGTTTCGGGTAATTCAACATGGATTTTTCTGCCTGACACTGCAAAGCATGACGAGCGCAGCCGACTCCAAGTCTGGTTGGCGTCTGCGACACGGAACCTGAACGTCCGTTCGACAACGATTAATCTCGCTGACTGGGCAGTTTGGCAATATTC
>VYGS01000108.1:3572-5776 GCA_009841725.1 Gammaproteobacteria bacterium | reverse complement strand
TTATTCGTGCCCGTAATCAGGCCTGTCACGACTTGGTAGACGAGGGATCTACGGTCTCGACTCCGATATTGCGGAATTCGCTCGTATTCCGGGTAACGATGGCAAGCCCGCGCGTGACTGCCGAAGCCGCGAGGAAAGCACCCGGAATATGGTCGTCGAGCGACTCGCCATGCCGGTGCTTGACCTCCATGGCCTGAACACAGGCCTTCGCATCGGCTAGGGGCCACTTGATGATTCGATCCTCGAATAATTCGTCGACAAGACCCTGAAACCGGTCGGCAAGACCGAATCGTTGCCGACCGGGTTCGAGCCGACTGATACCGTCCAACGCCTCCCAGACGGAGATAGAAGCGAGGCCGATGCCCTCGTCGGCGATCGAATCGAGAAAAGCAGCGCCCCGGGGATCAGGTCGCGGACGCATCATTTCGGAGATGACATTCGTATCAATCAGCCAGGCGAGCGGGGCTGTCACCGTACAGCAATGTCCGGTTAAGTAACGTCCCCTAGCAAGTTGTGGTTTCGTAAATAGCTTTCGTTCATATATGTACTGCTCGCAACACGCGGTTGGAAAAGTGTCTTGTAGCCTTGTCTCGGACATCTGGCTCAGTGAGGATGATGTTTTGTATTTCCTTGTCTCGCTGGAACATCAGAATCGCACCCCTCCAACATAAGCGTTATCCGGTCAGAAGTGAATCTGACCGGATAACGCTTGCTAGTGGATGGTGGCCAGGGACAGAATCGAACTGCCGACACGAGGATTTTCAGTCCACTGCTCTACCGACTGAGCTACCTGGCCAAGAGTTGGAGTGGTGAATTAGAAATCAGAAGCGTGCTGCAGTCAAGACCCGATTGCGAAAATCAGGAACCCGCCAAAATTTCGAGGCATCGGCCGCAGCCGGAAATTCATGATTTCGATTGAGGCTTGGCTGTTTCCGACAACACGAAAGCCATGAACACCTTGGCCGTGACCGACAGCTGTTTGCCTTTTCGATAGGCAATATACCATTTTCTGATCACCGGAAAATTCTGGATATCAAGCGAGATCAGGCGGTTCAACTCGAGCTCAAGTTCGACAGTATGCCGGGAGACGACGGCAAGGCCCAGACCGGCCTCCACGCTCTGCTTGACGATTTCATTGCTTGACACCTGGATTCCCGGTTTTGTCGCCACCCCGTTCTCATTGAAGATTCTCTGCATCGCCTTTCGGGTTCCAGAACCGGACTCCCGCATCACGAAAGTCTGCCCTGTCAATTCCTGGATCGGGATTCTCTTTCGGAATGCCATTGGGTGATGAGGAGGAGCGATTACGATCAGCGGATTGTCCATGAACGGAACCGCCTCGACTTCCAATTCCTCCGGGGGCTTCCCCATCAGCACGAGATCCGGGTCGTTGGCTTCAAGTCGTTTGATGAGCTCCTGGCGATTGATGACCTCAAGGCTGATGTTGATGCCTCTGTGTACCTCACAGAACCGGGAAAGCAGCCGGGTTGCGAAATAATTGACCGTCGATGCAATGCAGATCCGGAGTTGTCCCCCTTCTATCCCTCTTAGCAGATTGATTTCATGCTCGATCTCGTTGAGCTGGTTGAGCATGATCCGGCTGTGCTTGAGCAATGTCTTGCCGACTTCCGTCAGATAGACCTTCTTGCCCAACTGCTCAAACAGGGGCATGTCGATGATTGCGGCGAGTTGTTTGACCTGCATGGACACCGCCGGCTGGGTCAGATGCAGTTCTTCGGCAGCCCGGGTAAAGCTCAGATGTCTTGCAACAGCTTCAAAAACCTGAAACTGTCGCATGGTAATGTGCATGCTCATGAAACTGATCGAATCTCGCTCGGAGATGGCAGGGTTCAAGGATGAGCTTATATTACTATAAATTACTATACCAATAAATATTTTTTACCATATGAGAGGCTTGCACTGTCGGGTTTTGAGTTTTTCGGTGTCAAGAAACGACACCAAAGGCAATTTGGACATACACCACTACACACCGAATAATGCCACATCGGCGTTACGATTCGAGAGAATTTACGGGATTTTTGGGTGGCTCGGGGTCTTGAATCGAGAAAAAATTCTTGGGGTGAAATCCGCCGACTCCGGCAGCCGGAAATCCCGAAATCGCGCAACCACGCTATCGCTCGGAGGCAAAATTTTTTACGGGGGGGGGAGGGCGGGGGGGGGGGGGGGGGGGGGGGGGGGGGGGG
>VYGS01000108.1:0-3562 GCA_009841725.1 Gammaproteobacteria bacterium | reverse complement strand
GTTAATTCGGCCTCCCCCGCTCCCGGTAAAACCGTAATAGCGGAACCCCTCCATCGCCGGGGGGCAAAAATTTTTAACCCCCCCCCCCCCCCCCGCAAAATCGCACCGCTACAACGTTTACCGATAGTGCATGTGGCACCATATATGTCTCATTTTCGGGGCTGAAGCAACCCGTGATACCGTTGCCAGTCGAAACAGGGTCCAGGGTCGGTCTTGCGGTCCGGGGCGATATCGCTGTGTCCGACGATATTTTGCACGGTTATTTCTGGAAACGAGCTCTGGAGGCAGTGCGTCAGGGCGGACAGGCTCCGGTACTGGACCGCCTCGAAGGGCAAGGCATCACACCCTTCCAGTTCAACACCAATAGAGAAATCGTTGACCCTTTCCCGATTCCGGAAACTGGACACGCCGGCATGCCAGGCGCGGTTTCGGGTGGAAACGAACTGGAACAGGTCTCCCTTCCGATCGATGTAGAAATGGGAAGACACTCGGAGTCCGGCGATCTCCTCGAAAAAGGGGTCTGCGCCAATATCCAGTCGATTCGTGAAAAGTGCCTGAACGTAATCCCCGCCAAAACAATCCGGCGGCAAGCTGATGGCGTGAATCACCAACACGTCGATGGCGATCCCGGCAGGTCGGGCATCGAAATTCGATGATTCAAGCTGTATAGCACCCAAAACCAGTCCGGTTCGGTCGTCGTGGACAAGATCCGGCTCGTTCATTCGTTCCACAGACGCATTCCGACAGCAAGTTTTGTCTCTTCAGACCATCTCAGATCATAGTGAGCCTTCAGTTTTTCGGCAATCTCTCGCATTGTGGCCAACTTTCCTCTCTTGAGCTCAAGCTCCAGTTCATACAGCGGTACCGATCTTCCGTTCGCCGAAACCTGGCCGATATCCACCGCGCATTCCATCTTGGTTTCATTCACGGCAAGCTCCAGGATCGTCCGCGTCATCTCGACGGCGACTATCGTCTCCAAGGGTTCGTTCTCGTCGACAAGTTGGAGGACCCGATCCCTGAGCACACCCGGGGGAAGCATGCCGGGTGACCGGAGCCAATCGTCAATGTCGGCCTCCAGCTCGCTATGTCTCGACAGGCCATCGACAATGCTCCCCTTTTCCTTGAATGTAGCACGCATCACGTCTCCCTCGATTCTTGATCGAAGCGAGCAGCGTAACTGCTGAAAAACCCTTTTCTTGGTGTCGTGATAACGGGAAACATAGCGGGCGGGTTCCGCTCGCTTCGTCATGTAGGAACGGATCAGCGCAGATCCGATTGCCGAGTGCAGGATCTCCGGGTCGCTGGCGCTGAGTTTGATCTCCTGTTCCAGCACGAGTCGGTCAGACCTTTTCAACCCTGAGCGACACCACTCCCTTTTCGGTGCGATCTTCCACCGTGAACCGATAGCCTTGCTCGACAACGGATTCGCCCGCTTCGGGGATGTGCCCCAGCAAATTCATCACCAGACCGCCAATCGTGTGGGCCACCCGTGTGTTCAGATTGATTTCCAACTGTTCGTTCAAATCGAAAATGGACAGCCGAGAATCGACGAGATAGGCATCCTTGTCAAATTTCTCGACCACACTCTTTCGACGCGGCAGATATTCGTCGAAGTCATATCCGACATCAATGTCCCCGACAACCTCTTCCACGATGTCTTCCATGGTGATGATGCCGATCGCGGAGCCGAATTCATCGACCACAACCGCCATGCGGTCTTCCCGTTGTCTCAGGACGGGAAGCAGCTGATCGATAGTCTGGAATTGCAGAACGTAATGGGCCGGCCGGATGAAATCCTCCAATTCCTTCTCGGTCAGCGACCTGTCCATCAGATCCCATGTGGTCAGCGTAACGATCCCGACGATGTTGCTGATGTTTCCCCGATAGACCGGAATCCGGTTGAACCCCTTGCGCCGAACCGTGGCGATCGCCCGAAGGATGCCGCGGCTGTGGTTGATGGCGGTCACTTCCGCGATCGGGATCATCGCCTCCCCCACGGTCGTGTCGGCAAAACGTATCACTCTTCGGATTCTTCCCCGATCAAACGCGTTCACGGCGGACGTCTTCTCGGTCATGTCGACCACCGAGCGGATTTGCTCGCGTGTCATGAAGAAGTTCTGCTCGATCTTCCCGGCGCCCAGAATCCGGGCAATCAGCCGTGCCAGACGCGAAAAGATGAAGATGACAGGATAGAACGCCAGGGAGAACACCTTCAGAGGATAGATTGCCAGCGGGACGACCTGGTCCGATTTTTGCTGGAATATGCTTTTTGGAACGATCTCTCCAAGAATCAGGAGCAGCGGAGTGAAGACGAAATAGGCGTAAACATCCCCCCTGTCACCGAATAGCCTGATAAACACGATGGTCAACAGCGTCGTCAACGCGACGGTCGCCACGTTCGTGCCCACCAGAGTCGTTCCCAGCATGGTGTCCGGAGTCTTGAAGAAATCAAGCGCTTCTCTGGCGCCTCTGTTTCCCATGTTGGCCTTGGCGGTAAGCTTGATCTTGTCGGAGTTGACCAGCGCGATCTCGGAGCCCGAAAAGAAGCCTTTCAGAAGCAGCAGAAACACGATCAGCAGGATGAACAGCACAATCGTCATTGCCTCGTCTCCCCGGTCTCGAATTCCGGCTCCTCGGCCGTCTCGGAGATTTCACTTTCAATATCCATCCGATCCGGGGCACCGTCCGTTTCATCCGGATCCGGCATTTCATCTTCGGTATCGCTCGGGTCCGTCAGAAAATCCTTCATGTCCATGCCTTTTGCGACACGAACTCTGGAAATCCGGTGCGCGTCCATCTCCAGAATCTGGATGATGATGTCGTCGCTCTCCACGATGTCTCCTTCCTGCGGCAACCGATCGAGCAGACGGAATGCGTATCCTGCAATCGTGGTCATTCGGGGGTCCTCGATGCCGAAATTCGTGAGATTGTCGAAATCGTTCAAGCGCATGTCTCCGGGCACCACATAATCGTTGTTGTCCTTTTCCTCGTAGTAATGGACCGTGGCCCTCGACCCTCCGCTGACATCACCGAAAATGAAGCTCAGGACATCGCGCATCGTGATGAATCCCTCGACACCTCCGAATTCGTTCAGGCAGGCGGCGGCCCGTACCCGGTTGAACTGGAAGAATTCGAACATCTCGTCGACTTTCTTGGTCAGCGGGACGACCACCGGAGGGTGCATGATGTCCTGGGGCGTGTAGAGGGTCAGATCCTCGTCGTCCAGCACCAGTCGCAAAATGTCCTCGGCATGGATGAATCCGACGAGATTGTCCCGGTGTGTCCTGAACACGGGCACCCGGGGATGCTCGATGGCGATGAATTTTTCCACCATTTCCGGAACACCCATGTCGACGTTCAGAAACGCCATCTTGGTTCTCGGAGTCATCACTTCCACGATTTCCGTGTCGTTGGCCGCCAGGAGATTGTGAATCAATGCCCTTTCCGTGGCATCGAGAACCCCCTCTTCCGAAACCTGCTCGACCAGAGTCAGGAACTCATCGACCTGAAGGATGTTGTCGGGGGCCTTCGACTCGCCGACGATCAGGATCGTGATCCGGTC
>VYGS01000039.1 GCA_009841725.1 Gammaproteobacteria bacterium | reverse complement strand
TGATAGCCGATGACATCCTTGGGAATTCTCAGCTCGATCACGTATCCCCATTCGGTTTCGGCCAGCTCCGCCTGGAACTCGGCCACGTTCTCCCCGGTCAGCGGGAGCTTCCATTCCTCGTCCATGATGAACGCGCTCATTCTCCCGGGTCCGGTTGCGACCATGACGTAGTGCTCCAGGGTTCCGTCGATCCGCTCAAGCAGAATGCGGACCTGGTCGCTGTTGTCCAGGGACAGCTTCTCGGGATCGCGGTAGACGCGCTGCGAGTCGTTGACCTCGAACAGGGCGTAGAGGTACCTGTCGTTGTGTCCGATGATGTTTTTCAGGGAAAAGGAAAGGGGGTCGTACTCCTGGTTACAGGACAGCGGATCGTCTCCGGTGAAATAGTGCGCATCGTCCTGCATCGGCTGCCAGTCGTCGATCCTGCCGTTCAGCTGAATCTGATTTTCGATCCGGTGGGCGTACAGGGCGCCCTGCTTTCCGAGAACTTCCGGCACCGCGGTGTCCGGACTGAAAAATTCGGGACGGTCGTTCAGGACCGTTGAAATTCCCTTGGCGGTCGTCAGCAGGGCCTCCTTCTGTCCGCGTATCAGGTAGCGGTCCATTTCCTTGACATAGAGATTGCCCATGAGCAGCGGTACGGCAAGCAGGATGATGCCGATCACCGTCAGCTTCAGGCTAATGCTGATGTTTCGCTTGGGCATCGGCTATATCCAAAGCATGCGGGCGTCTTGCGAAGGGCAATCGCTCTTATCGGGTTTCAGAGCGGTGTCCGACCCCGACCGGGCGGCGCAGACCATGCCGTCCCGGAAGAAGGCGGATTCGAGCCTTTCTGAGGCGTCGGCCTGAAACATGATCAATCGGCCTCCCCACCGATCCAGTGTCGTCTGCTTCCGGGAGAGGCCGAAAAACCGGACCGGTCCCGCGGTTCGGATTCCCTGCATTCGGCGCGTGAACCGTCTCCTGTCGAAGCGTTCGACACGTTTGTATTCGAGAAGGAAACACCCGGATGCCGGCGCAGGAATTCCCTGCGATCACGCGAATCACGCCAACTCAGGCGCTCCCGGTCCTTCTCTTGTTCCGGTCGGCGCCCCGCGATCCCGCGTCCCGCCGCCCGGGCCGGTTTCCCCGGCCTTCATTCAACTTTGCGGATGCCAGCGGTATCCGACTCCGAAAACGGTTTGGATCATGGAGAATGAAGGATCGATTTCCTTGAATTTCTTTCGGATTCTTCGGACGTACCCGTTGATCGTGTTCCGTTCCACGAAGCGCTGGCGGGTCGTCTGGATCAGGACCTCGTAGGTCTTGACATGGCCGGGATTCCGGGCAAGTGTTTCGATCAGCCAGAATTCGGTCAGTGTCAGATGGAGCGATTCGCCTTTCCAGCGCACGGACATGCTGTTCTGGTCCAGTTCGAGGTCGCCGAGCACCAGCGTCGACTGTTCGCTGGAGGCGTTCTGGGCGGACGACGCGATCCGGAACAGGGAGGACACCCGCACCATCAGATAGTTCAGGGAAGTCGGCTTGGTGATGTAGTCCCAGGCGTCGAGGCGCAGGCCGGATATGCGGTCCACGTCCCGGTCCCTGGCGGTCAGGAAGATGATCGGCAGGTTGGGGCTCATCTGGCGAAGGATCTTGCACAGCTCGAATCCGCCTTCGCTTTCATCCTTGAGCATGATGTCCAGGATGGCGAGGTCGGGAAGGATATGGTTGAATCCCTCCAGAGCCTCGTTCTTGTCGGAATACGACTGCACGATGTACCCCTGCTGGGTCAGGGCCTGTGAAAGGTTTTCCTGATAGGGCAGATCGTCCTCGACAATGGCGACGGTTCGGGGCATCGGAAATCCCGGGTGACTTCTGCACAAAGTATACCCGATGCCGCCGAATGTTGTGAAAGCCGCTGTTTATCGCCATGATATTGTCATGAATTGGAGAATCCGCAGCCATCTTGCAGGTGTCTAATGGAATCCTCATCCGACATACGGTTTATCAAGGTATACACAATGGGCCGCAAGCTGTTTATTCCGGTCACCGACGAGATGCTGTATGAGCATCCGGAGTGGATCACCGCTCCGCTTTGCCCCTATCAGGTCGATAATCCATGCCTTCACTGGATGGCGGTGGTCGAGCGCGAACCGAGGAATTCCGATTCCGGGAAGTCCGTTCGCCTTGACCAGACGAATTATCTGTCCTGGCTGAATCAGATGGGCAGGTCTCAGACCCGCCTGAGCCGGGCGTAGGCGCAGACCAGCCACTTCGGGCCGGCCTGGGAGAAGTGGATCTGCACCCGGGCGGCGTCTCCGCGCCCCTCGGCCTGGATGATGGTGCCTTCCCCGAACTTGTCGTGATGGACCGTGCATCCGAGTTCGAGCGCATTGCCGGTCGAGTCGGTCCAGACCGAACCGGAACCGCCGATGCCGGGGACTTCAATCTGCTGCGGCGGGGGCGGGATGTCCATCTCGGCGGCGACGAGCTCCCGGGGAATTTCCGAGAGAAACCGTGACGGAACACAGGGAGCCGGCCGGCCGTACAGATATCGGGACCGGGCATGGCACAGGTACAGGTTTCGCATCGCGCGGGTGATTCCGACGTAGCAGAGCCGCCTTTCTTCCTCGAGATTGCCTTCCGACACCGACAGCTGATGCGGAAACAGCCCCTCCTCCATGCCGCACAGATAGACGGTCTGGAATTCCAGGCCCTTTGCGGAATGCAGGCTCATCAACTGCACGCAGTCGTCGCTCGATTCCGAACCCCGCTCCCCCGGCTCGAGCGCGGTATGGGAGAGAAACCGGGACAGGTTGTTCCCATTCTCCCCGAAGCCTTCCTCCAGTTGCCCGATGCTATAGCTCTTGGCCGCGGTGATCAGCTCCTTCAGGTTCTGGATGCGCGAGAGCGCCGCTTCTCCCCGCTCATTCTGATGATAAGCGAGCAGCCCGCTCTTCTTGATAACATGATCGACCAGATCATCCAGATTCAGGTCGTTTGAAAGAGATGAAAACTCTTCAATCATCTCCATGAACTGTTTCAGCGATCCGCTCGCCCTCGCCGACAGGGCCGAGGTTTCGATCGCCAGCCTGCTTGCCTGCCAGAGCGACGCGCCCTGTCTCGCGGCCAGGTCCCGCACGATGTCAAGCGTCCGGTCCCCGATGCCACGGGGCGGCATGTTGACGACCCGGTCGAAAGAGGGGTCGGAATCCCGGTTGACCGCGAGCCTGAGATAGGCGATGGCATTCTTGATCTCGGCGCGTTCGAAAAATCGCATTCCCCCGTATACGGCGTAGGGGATGTTGTGCGAGAGCAACTGCTCCTCGAACGCACGGGATTGCGCATTCGAGCGGTAGAGAATGGCGTGCTCCCGCCTCGATTCGCCTTTTTCGATGGCGGATTCGATGCGGCCGATCACGAAACGCGCCTCGTCCGTTTCGCTGGAGCCGCAGTAGACCCGGATCATGTCGCCCTCCGGACCGTCGGTCCAGAGATCCTTTCCCAGCCGTCCGGAATTCCTGTGGATGATCGCGTTCGCCGCATTCAGGATGCGGCTGGACGAGCGGTAGTTCTGTTCCAGGCGAAAGACGGTTGCGCCGGAATAGATCCGCTCGAAACCCAGCATGTTCTCGACCCGGGCGCCGCGCCATCCGTAGATGGACTGGTCGTCGTCGCCGACCGCGAAGATGCTCTGATGCGCCTGGGACAGCAGGTGCCCGCACAGGAACTGGATCTGGTTGGTGTCCTGGAATTCGTCGATCAGGACGTGCTCGAACTTGGACTGATAGTGTTCGCGGACCGTCTGGTTGTTCTTGAGGAGTTCGTAGGTCCGAAGGAGCAGTTCTCCGAAATCGACGAGGCCCAGTTGCTGGCACCGTTTTTCATATTCCCGGTAGATATCGGAAAACACGCCATCCCGCACAACCGCTTCGGGAAGATTGTGCGCCCGGTGGCCCTCGTCCTTGCAGGAGTTGATCCGCCACGCGACCTGCCTGGGCGGGATCGCCTTTTCGTCGATCCTGAGCACCTCCATCGTTTTCTTGACCTGGCGGAGCTGATCGGCGGTGTCGATGACCTCGAATTCCTCGGGCAGTCCCGCCTCCTCCCGGTGCAGGCGCAGCATGCGAAGCCCCAGGGAATGGAATGTCCCGATCCACAGTCCGGTGGCCGGCATGCCCAGCAATTCCTCGACCCGGCTTCGCATCTCCTTGGCCGCCTTGTTGGTGAAGGTCATGGCGATGATGGACCAGGGCCGGACCCCCATCGATTCGACCAGCCAGGTGATCCGGTGCACCAGCGCCCGGGTCTTGCCGCTGCCGGCTCCGGCCAGGACAAGGATCGGGCCGGGCGGGGCGGTAACGGCCTTTCGCTGGGCGTCGTTCAGGGGTCTGAGAATATGCGATTCTTCCATATCGTGGCTGAATTGATGACCGGGTCTGCCGGCCGGTCCGTTCGCGCCGGATGGGGCTGGTCCGACTGATCGGTTCGATCTGGCTCTTTTCCCGCCCGGTCGGGAGAAGTATTTTACAATACGTTTCCCTCTATCCGTTCAGTTACCCGGTATTACCTGATCATGAACAAGCCGATTCTGTCAGCCGAAAACAGCAAGCATCTCGTCGACATGGACCGCTCCCATGTCTGGCATCATCTCGTCCAGCACAAGCCGATCCAGGAAGGCGCCCCGATGGTCATCGTCGAGGGACAGGGCCTGCGGGTCCGGGACATCAACGGCAGGGAATACCTGGACGCGGTCTCGGGAGGGGTCTGGACGGTCAATGTCGGTTATGGACGGGAGAGCATCGCCGACGCGGTCCGGGACCAGCTTGCGCAGATGTGCTATTTTTCGAATTCCGCGGGGAACATTCCCGGTGCGAGATTTTCCGAAAGGCTGATCGAGAAGATGCCGGGGCTCAGCCGGGTGTATTTCTCGAATTCCGGTTCCGAGGCCAACGAGAAGGGATTCAAGCTGGTCCGGCAACTCGCGGCGCTGGAGAACGACGGCAAGAAGCACAAGATCATCTACCGGGACCGCGACTACCACGGAACGACGATCACCGCCCTGAGCGCCTGCGGCCAGATCCAGAGAAAGGACCAGTACGGGCCGTTTACCCCCGGGTTCGTTGAGTTTCCGGACTGTCTGGCCTATCACCATGAACGGGGCGACGATCCGGATTTCGGAGTCCTGGCCGCGCGGGAGCTGGAAAGGGTGATTCTCGAGGAGGGTCCCGACACCGTCGGATCGGTGATTCTGGAGCCGATCACCGCCGGGGGCGGAGTGATTCCGCCTCCCCCGGGCTACTTCGAGACCGTCCAGGAGATCTGCGCGAAATACGGCGTCCTGATCCATATCGACGAGGTCGTCTGCGGGATGGGACGCACGGGCAAGTGGTTCGGCTACCAGCATTACGGCGTTAAGCCGGACATCGTGACCATGGCCAAGGGCGTGGCGAGCGGATATGCGGCGATCGCGTGCACGGTGACGACCGAGGAGCTGTTCGGCAAGTTTCTGGCCGAGCCCTCCGACACGATGCAGTACTTCAGGGACATCAGCACCTTCGGCGGCTGCGCCGGCGGCCCGGCCGCCGCTCTCGAGAACATGCGGATCATCGAGGAGGAGCGCCTGCTCGACAACGTCGTCGCGATGGGCGACTATCTGATGGACCGCCTCGAGGAACTCAAGGACAGGCATCCGATCGTCGGCGATGTCCGGGGGAAGGGCCTGTTCGTGGGCGCGGAACTGGTCGTGGACCGCAAGACCCGGACTCCGGTGGACGAATCGGTGATGATCCGGATCGTCGGCGACTGCCTGGAGCAGGGGGTCATGATCGGGCGCACGAACCGGAGCTTTCCGAAATTCAACAACACGATCTGCCTGAGTCCCGCGCTGATTTGCACCCGTGACGACATCGACGAGATCGTCGCCTCGATCGACAACGCCCTGGGCAGGGTAAAGCTGTAGTCCGGCGGCGCCTGGCGCCTGAGGGAGAGGGCGATGGTGGCTACGCCCTGGATCGAACAGGGGACCCCATCATTATGAGTGATGTGCTCTAACCAGCTGAGCTACGTAGCCATCGCGTCTGCGGGGATGCGAGGGTAACCGATTCCGACCCTGATAGCAAGGTTTGGGCCCTCCCGGCCTGGCTGCTCGCGGCAAGCGAATATGCGGATCGTTCGCGATATAATGGCGGACCGGAAGCGGTTTTCCGCGAACCGTTGAGATGCGAATCACCCGAGTGCGACTGATACCCGTGAGAGACGAAGGCTCCTGCATTCCGGCCGGTCCCGTCTCGGGATGAACGGCTTCCATCCCGTTGTCGAGGCCTGGTTCTCGGAATCCTTTCGCGAGCCGACCCGGACGCAGCGGGACGCTTGGCGGGCCATCGCTTCGGGCGGTCACACGCTGGTTTCCGCACCCACCGGTTCGGGCAAGACGCTCGCCGCTTTCATGGTCGCCATTGACGGCCTGGTCCGCCAGGCGGTCGAGGCAACGCTTGAGCAGCGGGTCAGTGTCGTCTACGTGTCCCCGCTCAAGTCGCTTTCCAACGACATCCACCGCAATCTGGAGGTGCCGCTGCGCGGAATCGAGGCGCGGCTGGGCGAGCTGGAACCGTCCCGGAACCTGTTGCCGACGCCAATACAGACCGCGGTCCGGACCGGCGACACGACCCGTCAGGAACGTGCCAGGATGGCGAAGAATCCGCCGCATATCCTGGTCACGACGCCCGAATCGCTCTACATCCTGCTGACGTCCCGGTCCGGCCGGCGGATGCTGTCGGGCGCCGGGACGATGATCATCGACGAAATCCACACGATGGTGGGCACCAAGCGGGGGGCGCACCTCAGCCTGTCTGTCGAGCGCCTCGAATGCCTGTGCGAGAAGCCTCTCGTGAAGATCGGGCTGACGGCGACCCAGCGGCCGATCGAGCTGGCCGCGGGATTTCTCACCGGCGAACGGGAAGACGTCCGGTGCGAGATCATCGACAGCGGCCATCAGAGAAACCGGGACATCGGCATCTGCGTTCCCGGCTCGCCGCTGTCGGCGGTGATGTCGGCCGAGGCCTGGGAGGAGGTCTACGGAATGCTCGAGGACCTGATCAACGAGCACGCCACGACCCTGATTTTCGTCAATACCCGACGGCTCGCCGAGAGAATGGCCAAGGCCCTCGGCGAGCGGCTCGGCAACGACGCGGTCACCTCCCACCATGGCAGCCTAGCCAGGGAGCATCGCTTTGCCGCGGAGCAGCAGCTCAAGGCCGGAGCGCTCAAGGCGATCGTCGCAACCGCCTCGCTGGAACTCGGGATCGACATCGGCGACGTGGACCTGGTCTGCCAGATCGGCTCGCCCCGGGCGGTCTCCACCCTGCTCCAGCGGGTCGGCCGTTCCGGCCACGGCATTGGCCGCACGCCGAAGGGGCGGCTGTTTCCCCTGTCCCGGGACGACCTGGTCGAGTGCGTTGCGGTGCTCGAGTGCGTCGAGCGGGGCGAACTGGATCGCCTGTCCCTGTTTCCGAAGCCGCTCGATGTGCTGGCCCAGCAGATTGTTGCCGAGGTGTCGGCCGCGGAGTGGGGCCTGGACGACCTGTTCGCCGCCTTTCGCAGGGCCGCGCCCTATGCGACCCTCGAGCGCGGGGAGTTCGACCAGGTGATCGCGATGCTGGCGGAAGGGTTTGCCGGGCGGAGAGGGCGGCATTCCGCATACCTGCATCTCGATGCGGTCAACCGACGGGTCCGGCCCCGGAAATCGGCTGCGCTGACCGCCGTGACCAACGGCGGCACCATTCCGGACCTGTTCGACTACGACGTCGTGCTTCATCCGGAAAACCTCATCATCGGCTCGCTGAACGAGGACTTCTCCTTCGAATCGATGGCCGGAGACATCTTTCTGCTCGGCAATACCTCCTACCGGATCGAAAGGATCGAATCGGGAAAGGTGCATGTGCGGGATGCCCGGGGCCAGCCGCCGACGATTCCCTTCTGGTTCGGCGAGGCGCCGGGCAGGACCGACATGGTCAGCAAGTCGGTCGCCAGATTGCGAAGCCGGATCGAAACCCTGCTTGAGGGAGGGATCGAGACGGCCAGACGAGAGATCGGAGAGGAGTGCCGCCTGGACGGCCCGGTGTCGGCGCAGCTGGTCGGCTATCTTGGCGCCGCCCATGCGTCTCTCGGCGCGCTGCCGGACGGCTCCACGGCCATTTTCGAGCGGTTTTTCGACGAGGCCGGCGATCAGCATCTGGTCGTCCATTCCTCCTTCGGTGTCCGGATCAATCGCGCCTGGGGCCTGGCGCTTCGCAAGCGATTCTGCAGGAAATTCAATTTCGAGCTCCAGGCGGCGGCGCTCGAGGACGCCATCATCCTGTCGCTCGGGCCGACGCACAGCTTCCCCCTGGAGGAACCGGCCTCCTATCTCGACTCCAGGACCGTCGCCGACGTGTTGTCCCAGGCGGTTTTGGATACCCCCTTCTTCGCCGCCCGCTGGAGATGGAACGCGTCGATTGCTCTCGCGGTCAAGCGATTTTCGAATGGCGCCAGGACGCCCCCGCAGTTCCAGCGGAGCAATGCGGAGGATCTGGCCATCCTGGTGTTTCCCGACCACCTGGCCTGCGCCGAGAACCTGTCCGGCAGGCGGGACATTCCGGATCATCCCCTGGTTCGCCAGACGATGCACGACTGCCTGAACGATCTCATGGACTTGCCCGGCCTGCAGCAAGTCCTGGAGCGCCTGGAGGACGGACGCCTCACCCTGGTCTGCAAGGATCTCTCCGCGCCTTCCCCCCTCTCCGAGGAGATCCTGTCGGCGCGCAACTACGCGTTTCTCGACGACGCGCCGGCCGAAGAGCGGCGCACCCGGCTGGTTCGCACCCGGTCGCTTCACATGCCGGAAGACGCCGGGGCGCTGGGCGATCTTGACCAAGGCGTGATCCGGGACATCCGGGAGGAAATCTGGCCTTCCGCCGACAGCGAGGACGAGTGCCACGATGCGCTGCTGGTCATGGGAGGCGTTTCGGTTCGCGAGGCGCGGGAATGCGGCTGGACGGGATTTCTCGAAGGCCTGGCGGCCGGGAACCGGGCCTGCCGGATCTCGGCGGGGGAGATCGAGGCATGGGTCGCCGCCGAGCGGCTTGCCTGGTGGCAACGGGTCCATCCCGAACTCGACAGGAATCCGCCGATCGAGCCCGTCGGTGCGGTCGACATTGCTGACCGGGACGAGGCGATCGCGGAACTGATCAAGTTGCGCATGCAGGGCACGGGGCCGACCGGTCCGTCTGAACTGGCGGGCTTTTTCGGGGTTTCGGACGCCGACATCTCGAGGTCGCTTGCGGTTCTTGAGCAGACCGGGTTTGCCATGCGCGGGACCTTCGATTGCTCGGGACGCTTTGCGGAAGGCGCGGAGCAATGGTGCGAACGGGGGCTGCTGTGGCGCATCCGCCAGCGATCGCTGAAGACGATGCGAAAGCGGGTGCGCCCCGTATCCGTCAACGCGTTCATGCGATTTTTGTTCGAATGGCACGGATTCGGTGCCGAGGCGAGGCGCCTGAGGAGGGCACCGGAAGGGCTCATGGATGTGCTGGCCCAGCTTGAGGGGATGGAGTTGCCGGCCGCGGTCTGGGAAGAGGCGATTCTTCCCGATCGGCTGGAAGGCTACCTGCCGCACGCCCTGGACATGCTGTGCGGCAGCGGGCAAATCGTCTGGGCCCGGCTCAACGGCCCCGGCCACGCCGGATTCAGGGGCTCGAACCGCCAGTCTCCGGTCGCCTTCATGCCCCGGGGAGCGCTTGGACACTGGCTGGAGCATTCCCGGCCCGCGCCCTGCGATGCGGAAGGGCTCTCCTGGCCAGCCCGGCGGCTTGTGGAGTTGCTGCAATCGGGCGGCGCCCAGTTTTTCGAGGATCTGGTCGATCAGGGCGGATGGGTGGCGTCGGAAGTCCGAAGCGGGCTGTCCGAACTGACGGGTTCGGGCCTGGCGGCCAACGACAATTTCGAGGGCATGCGCAGTCTCTTCGGCAAGGCGTCCTCGCGCCGGCGCAGGGCGTCCCGGTGGCCGGGCAGTCCGGGAATGGACGGGGCGGGCCGCTGGTCGCTGATCAAAAGACCCGAGTTCCACGCCGCGGCGCAACGCCGGGACGGAGTGTCCGGAGAGTCCCGGTGGGACAGCGTCGAGCATATCGTGAGCTGTCTGCTGAGACGGTACGGAGTGGTGTTCCGGCGGCTGCTCGATCAGGAGTCGTCCTGTCCGCCCTGGAGGGACTTGCTGTACGTCTTCAGACGCATGGAGGCGAGGGGAGAAATCCGCGGCGGGCGGTTCGTCAGCGGATTCGCCGGAGAGCAGTTCGCCCTGGCGGATGCGGCCGGGTTGCTGGAGCGGTGCGACTCGAGGCAGGATGGCCGGATGCACTCCATCAACGCCTGCGACCCTCTGAATCTGACCGGGACCGTGATTCCGGTGGAGCGGGTGCCGATGAACCGCAAGGTGCGGCTGCTGTTTCTGGACGGCAAGCCGGTTGCGAGACTGATGGCCGGAGAGATCGAATGGCTGGGCGATCTCGAACCCGGGATCCGGTCGAAGCTGCGCCGGGAACTCGCTGGCTCGGTTCGCGGCATGCGGGGAAAGTCGGGCACCGTGCAGGCGCTGGGTTCCGCTTCCGGCCGTTGACCATTCAGGCGGGTTGTGACAGGCCGAAAGGGTGCCGGAGACTGGCCGGCCCGGCTTGCGGCTTTTCCGGAAAACCGGGTTATTCCATCTCGCGGCGGGTTCGCTGGATGTGCGGGTTCAGAAACATGTGACACTGGATCGGGCATGACTGCGCGGCGTTTT
>VYGS01000096.1 GCA_009841725.1 Gammaproteobacteria bacterium | reverse complement strand
GTGCAGGTCGATGAATCCGAACTCGCCTTCGATGCGATCCGGTCGGTCGGCGCGGGCGGGCATTTTTTCGGCACGGCCCATACGATCGAACGTTACCGGGATGCCTTCCATACGCCGATCTGTTCGGACTGGAGCAATTTCGAGACCTGGACGGAAAACGGATCGGTGCAGACGGCCGAACGCGCCAACAGGCTGTTCAAGAGCGTCCTTGAGACGTACGAGGAGCCGCCGCTTGACGAGTCGGTCCGCGAGGCGGTCCGGGAATACGTGGTTCATCGCAAGCGGACCCTGAAGCCGTCGTGGTAAGGCCCGGGCGCGGGCGAACCGCCAGCTTGGCGGCAATCTGAGACACATCGGGATCGATCATGAAAAAACATGCGCAAGCAGTCGTCATTGGAGGCGGCGTCGTCGGGTGCAGCGTCCTGTACCACCTGACCCGGCTGGGATGGAGGGATGTCACGCTGGTTGAGCGCTCCACGCTCACATCCGGCTCGACGTGGCATGCTGCCGGAGGATTCCACACCCTGAATGCGGACACCAACATGGCCGCACTCCAGGGTTACACAATCGGTCTTTACAAGGAGCTTGAGCAGATCTCGGGACAAAGTTGCGGACTCCACCATGTCGGGGGCCTGACCCTGGCGGAAAGCCCGGACCGGATGGATTTCCTCAAGGCGGAACGGGCCAAGCACCGCTACATGGGGCTCGAAACCCATCTCGTGACGCCCGGGGAAATCCCGGACATCTCCCCGATCACCAGCACGGACGGGATACTGGGCGCCCTGTACGATCCGCTTGACGGGCATCTCGATCCGTCGGGAACCACGCATGCCTATGCCAAGGCTGCGCAGATCCAGGGTGCGGAGATCTCGCTCAACAACAAGGTGGTCGAAACCCGTCCTCGAACCGACGGCTGCTGGGAGGTCGTGACCGAGAAAGGCACGATCGTCGCCGAGCATCTGGTCAATGCCGCCGGGCTGTGGGCCAGGGAGGTCGGGGCCATGGCGGGAGTCTACCTCCCCCTGCATCCCATGGAGCACCAGTACCTGGTCACGGATCGGATTGACGAGGTGGCGAACCATCCAAAGGAGTTGCCGCATGTCATGGATCCGCAAGGGGAATGCTATCTCCGGCAGGAAGGACTGGGGCTGGTGATCGGATTCTATGAGCAGGACTGCATCCCCTGGGCGGTCGATGGCACGCCCTGGAATTTCGGGCACGAACTGCTCCCCGACAACCTCGATCGTATCGCTCCGGCCATGTCGATGGCGTTCAGGCGATTTCCGGTTCTCGAGAAATCGGGAATCAAGTCCGTCATCAACGGCCCGTTCACGTTTGCCCCGGATGGCAACCCCCTGGTCGGTCCTGTGCCCGGGCTGAGAAACTACTGGTCGGCCTGCGCCGTCATGGCCGGGTTCAGCCAGGGAGGGGGCGTCGGGCTGATTCTGGCGGAGTGGATGGTCGAGGGGGAACCCTCGAGAGACGTTTTCGCAATGGATGTGGCGCGTTTCGGGGACTACTGCACCCGGCCCTATACGCGCCTGAAGGTTCGCGAAAACTATCAAAGACGATTTTCCGTCGCCTATCCGAATGAGGAGTTGCCGGCAGGGCGGCCGTTTCGCACGACCCCGGCCTATGGTATCTGGGCGGCCCGCAATGCCGTGTTCGGCTCGGCCTACGGCATGGAGGCGGTCAACTACTTTGCGCCCCCAGGGGATGAGCCGTACGAGATTCCGAGTTTCCGCAGATCCAATGCGTTCAGGACCGTGGGCGAAGAGTGCCGGGCGGTGCGCGAGGCGGTCGGGATCAACGAGATCCACAATTTCAGCAAGTTCGAGGTGAGTGGAAGCCGGGCGGAAGCATGGATCGCTTCGGTCATGGCTGGCCGGATGCCGAATTCCGGTCGGCTGACGTTGTCGCCGATGCTGAGTCCGAAGGGTCGCCTGATCGGCGATTTCACCATTTCAAGGCTGGGCGACGACCGGTTCCAGATGAACGCATCGTACGCCTCCCAGGCGTTCCACATGCGCTGGTTCGAGCAGAATCTGCCGGATCGGGATGTCGGGATTCGGAACATGTCGGACGAGCGGATCGGGTTTCAGATTGCCGGACCGCTTGCCAGAGAATTGCTTTCCCGGGTGTCGCACGATGATGTGTCCAACGAGGTGTTTCCATTCATGGCCGTCCGTCACATGCAGATCGGACCGTTCCAGGCTATCGTTTTGAGAGTGTCGTACACGGGTGATCTCGGTTACGAGATCTACGTTCCACGGGACCATCAGGCGGGTCTCTACGGCATGCTCGCCGAAGCCGGAGAGGAACTCGGGCTCCGTCCGTTCGGAATGAGGGCGATGATGAGCCTGAGGCTCGAGAAGTCTTTCGGTTCATGGCTTCGGGAGTTTCGCCCGGATTACGGGCCGATGGAAACGGGAATGGACCGCTTTGTCGACTACGGCAGGGAAACCGGATTCATCGGCAGGGAGGCGGCGCTTGAGGATCGCAAGCACCCTCCGGCCAGACGCCTGTGCACCTTTGTTGTCGATGCGGTGGATGCGGACGCGATCGGCGACGAGCCGATCTGGCATGACGGGAGGGTGGTCGGTTTCGTCACGTCGGGCGGATATGCCCACTATTGCGAAAAAAGCGTTGCGATCGGATTTCTCCCGATCGACCTGATCGAGGCCGATCGGGAAGTTGAAATCGAAATTCTCGGAGAGCGGTGCCGGGCCACGCTGTTTGCCGGAATGCTGTTCGATGCCGACGGGTCGAGGATGAGGGGATAGCCGGCCGGCCAGATGTTCAGGATACGGGGTCGTCCGCCCGTCTGTGCCGATCACGATGTGCGGTCCGGATGATGCCTCCTGTAATGCCGGGGTGCCCCGGCGCGACGTCCGTCAATTCGGCGGGGCCGGAAGTCCGAATGGCAAGGGATCGAAATCGATCAGACTGTCCAGAACCCGGGCAGCGCCGCCATAACGGGATTTGTCCATGTTGGGATCGGGCACAGCGATCACCTGCATGCCGGCGTCGAGGCCTGCCTGAAGCCCGGATGGAGCGTCTTCAAATACCAGAGCCCGCTCCGGGGCGACCTCCAGTCTGGATGCGGCCACAAGAAAGATGTCCGGAGCGGGTTTTCCGGATTTGATTTCAGGGTCGTCTCCCGTCACCACCACATCGAACAGGTCGATCCATGGGCGGTGCCGGCGGGTCTTGATTGCGAACAATTCCTGACTTGAACTCGTGGCGATGGCAATCGGCACCCGGTGCCGGCGCAGGTGCCGGATCAGTTGCTCCGCACCCGGCAGTGCCTGGCACTGCGGCAGGTACCGCTTGAGCAGCTCTTCCCGTTCGGCAAGATATTCTTCGGGACTCATCGGGATGTTCAGGGTTTCCACCAGATATCTCGACGAATCGATCGCCGGACGTCCGATCATGTTTGCCTTGACAGACCAGTCGAACGTCTTGCCGAACCGGGAGACGATTTCCTGGGAGACGCGGGTGTAGATGATCTCCGTGTCCAGAAGCAGGCCGTCCATGTCGAAAAGAGCGCCGTCGACCGGTTTGGCGGCGGGAGAGGAATTCATGCTTTCAAGGATTGACAGGTTGAGACGGGTGTAGATTGTACAGGCAATTGGTGGTCGGAAAGCTCCACAACCCGATCAGGCGCTGTGCACAGGAAATCGTCTCCAAAAAGCCGGATGGAGGGGTCTTTCATGGACGGAAACTTTGATGGTTCCCTGCACAAGTTGTCGAAAACAGTTGAAATCGGGAGAAGGGTGGATACAATATGAACCCCCGGCAAGAGCCATCCTGCTTTGGAGCACACGCTTTCTGGAGGCTTTCGCTTTTCTTATCAACTCTCCAGGGTTCGCTTTGGAGTCAAACCCGAAACATTTGAAGAACATGGCATTGACTGCTGAAGACAAGGCCGCTGTGATCAGGACTCACCAGCGTGATCAGGGGGATACGGGATCGCCCGAAGTGCAGATTGCACTGATGACCGCGAGAATTCAGGATCTGACCGGTCATTTCAAGACCCATATTCACGATCATCATTCCCGGCGTGGACTGTTACGACTCGTGAATCAACGTCGCAAGATGCTGAACTATCTGAGAAACACCGATCTGGAGCGCTATCGCGCGCTCATCAAGAAGCTGGGATTGCGCAAGTAACCGGCTCTTCTATACCTTTTGAGAAAATATTTTGAATAAAATCATCAAGACCTTTAAATACGGTCAGAACGAAGTACGCCTCGAGACGGGGGCGGTTGCCAGACAGGCTCACGGAGCGGTCATGGCAAGCATGGGTGACACTGTTGTCATGGTGACAGTGGTGGGTCGAAAGGAACAGTCTCCGGGACAGGATTTCTTTCCACTGACTGTCGAGTACGAGGAACGCAGCTATGCCGCCGGCAAGATTCCGGGTGGATTTTTCAAGCGGGAGGGCCGCCCCTCCGAGAACGCGATTCTGACATGCCGGCTCATTGACCGGCCCATCCGGCCCCTGTTTCCGGACGGTTTCCTGAACGAGGTGCAGGTCATCGTCACCGTGCTTTCGCTGGATCCCGAGATCAACCCCGACATTGTCTCGATGATCGGCGCCTCTGCGGCGCTGGAACTATCCGGCATTCCCTTTAAAGGCCCAATCGCGGCAGCACGGGTCGGATATGTCAACGGCGAATACGTCCTCAATCCGAACAATTCGACGACCGATAACCAGTCCGATCTTGATCTCGTCGTCGCCGGAACCGACAGTGCGGTATTGATGGTTGAATCCCAGGCCAACGTTCTTGCAGAAGAAGTCATGCTGGGCGCGGTGATGTTCGGGCACCGCGAGAGTCAAATCGCAATCGAGGCGATCAGGGAGCTGGGACAGGAGGCCGCAAGGGAAGGCTGGGACTGGACGCCTTCCGAAAAGGACCCTGCCATTGTCGAAAGGGTCGGGGAATTGGCTTCAGCATCCGTTGCCGAGGCCTACGCCATCCCCGACAAGACCGAAAGACTCGCGGCGCTGTCGAACATCCGCGAGCGGGTGCTGACCGAATTGTGCGACCCGGAATCGGGCCAGGCGGCCTCTTCGGATGTTGCCCAGGCATTCAAGAGCCTGGAAAAGAAGCATGTGCGGGAACGGATTCTTGCCGGAAACTCCAGGATTGACGGCAGGGATCTTGAAACGGTTCGCCCCATTTCCATCGAAACCGGAATTCTGCCGAGAACGCACGGATCCGTGCTGTTTACCCGGGGGGAGACACAGGCTATCGTGGTGGTGACACTGGGGACCGACCGGGACGCTCAACTGATCGATGCCCTTGAAGGCGATTATCGCGACAATTTCATGCTGCATTACAACTTCCCGCCGTATTGCGTCGGAGAGACGGGCCGCGTGGGATCGCCAAAGCGCAGGGAAATCGGCCACGGGCGGCTGGCCAGGCGAGGCATCAAGGCCGTCCTGCCCAGCCAGGACGAATTCCCGTACACGATCCGGGTGGTGTCGGAGATCACCGAGTCCAACGGGTCCAGCTCGATGGCGACCGTATGCGGAACCAGCCTGGCCCTGATGGATGCCGGAGTCAATACCAAGGGCCCTGTCGCCGGCGTGGCAATGGGACTGATCAAGGAAGGAGACAAGTTTGCCGTATTGACGGATATCCTGGGCGACGAGGATCATCTGGGAGACATGGATTTCAAGGTCGCCGGGACGGCCGATGGCATTACCGCGTTGCAGATGGACATCAAGATCGACGGCATTACCGAGGAAATCATGTCCAGGGCACTGGCACAGGCGCACTCGGGCCGCATGCACATTCTGAACGAGATGAACAAGGTGATCGATTCCGCACAGGACATGTCGGAATTCGCCCCCCGGATCATGACCATCCGGATCAAGCCCGAAAAGATCCGGGACGTGATCGGAAAGGGCGGTGCGGTCATTCGTTCGATTTGCGAGGAAACCAAGGTCAGCATCGATATCGACGACGACGGCACGGTCAAGCTGGCCTCGACCGACAATGCCGCGGCGCAGGAGGCCATCAGACGGATCGAGCAGATCACGGCCGATGTCGAGGTCAACGCAATCTATGAAGGAAAAGTGGTTCGTGTCATGGGCTACGGGGCATACGTCAACATACTTCCTGGCCGGGACGGGCTGGTGCACATCTCCCAGATCTCGAACAAGCGGGTGAGTCAGGTCAGCGACGTGCTGACGGAAGGCGAAATGGTCCGGGTCAAGGTTCTGGAAATCGACAAGCAGGGCAAGGTGCGCCTCAGCATGAAAGCTCTCGAGTGATTCCCGCGTTTCGTGTCGAGCGGCGCTTTGGCTCGGAAGTGGTCGCTCACGGAATTTCGGAGAATGGGGTAAACTTCGGGATGCTTCGCCTGCAAACCGGACGATGAATCCAGAAGACGGTCAACAAGACATCCAGCCCCCAATCGAAACGCCCGGATCGGTTGGGCAAATTCTCCGAAGAACCCGAGAAAGCCGGCAGCTTTCGGTGGAGGATGTGGCGAGCATGCTCAAGCTTCACAGGCGATTCATCAGCGCTCTGGAGAACGAGCGCTCCGGCGAATTGCCGGGCCATACTTTTGCAAAAGGGTATGTCAGATCCTATTCAACGTTGCTGAAACTGGATCCCCGGGAATTGATTGGTCAACTCCAGCTTGAGCCGGAAGTCGACGTTGATATCAAATCACGGAAAGCCATCACGATCCGGCATGGCGGCGGCGGAGGCGGGAAATCAAGAAAGGTCGGCAAAATATACAGGAGATTGCTAGGATTCCTGGTTTTCACCCTGGCTCTCGGCCTGTCGGCCCTGTATGTTGTCACGCAATGGTTCGATGAGGGGGAGAATCTGATCATCGAGAATCTGCTGGCTCCCGCTCTGAACGGGCAGGACGAGGACATACCCTCGGCCGATCAGCAGACGATCAGGACTCCGAATCAGTCGGGGCAGGAGCAGACCCGGGAAGTGGTCATTCCTATCGAGTGATTTTCGCTCCGGTGCCGGCGAAAGCCGTTGGCCGAAATCGTATCAGCCGACCTGTATCCAGGTTTTCATGCCCGAAGCCTGGTGGCCCAGCATGTGGCAGTGCAGAAGCCACTTCCCCGGGTTGTCGAATACACAGGCGATTTCCCTGCTTTCCAATGCATCAACCAGAACCGTGTCTCGTCGCTCTGCCGGAACGCCGTCATCGAGAATCTCGAAATGGTGACCATGAAGATGGATGCCGTGCGGAAACCGGGTCCGGTTCTCGATGTTGATCCGGCCGGTCTCGCCCCGGGCGAAAGAATGGAACGGAACCTCTGCGAGAGTCGACTGCCCGTTGAATGCCCAGACTGCGCCGTTCGACAGGCGGGGGCTCATTGCACCGCCCTCCATCCGCAGTGTCAGGGGTATCGCGCGGGCCAGATCCGGAACACGGTACGGATTCGGAGGCAGCGCTCCCATCTCCTTGCGGGCCGCGCGTCCGTTTCCGGGAGCAACCTTCAACTCTCCCAGCCGGTACGGTCCATTGCGGCTCAGGAAATCCAGCGAAACCTCGTCTCCCTTCACATCGGCGATGACATCCTCGCGCTGGGCAGGAGCCAGCGTCAATTCGCCAAGAGGCCGAGGCTGGTCGACCGGCATGCCGTCGAGAGCCACCGTCTTGCCTTCGACGCCGTTGATCACGAGCGGAAATATCCGGTCCGTCGCGGCATTGATCAGGCGCAGGCGAATGCGTTCACCGCGTCTCAGAACCCCGGGAGCATCGGCAAATATGACCCGGGCGACATTCCCCAATCTGCCTGCATGGGCCTGGTCATGCAGGTTTTCGAAATCTTCAACCTGGCTGCCGTCACGATTCAGGCGCCAGTCGTCAATATAGACCACGATGTCGTGATCGATCTCCGGCGGATCGCCCTCATCGACGATCAGGGCCCCGTAGAGTCCGCGTGCGACCTGTTCCCATGACCGGTGATGGGAATGGAACCAGTAGGTGCCGGCATCCGGGGCGATGAATTCGTAATCGAACGAGTCGCCCGGCATGACCGCATCCTGGGTGAGATCCGGCACTCCGTCCATTGGATTGTCGATTCGCAATCCATGCCAGTGAATGGCGGAAGGCTGATCGAGACCGTTCACGAATCGCACCCGGACGGAATCACCTTGCGCAACCCGCAAAACGGGTCCCGGGGTCGAACCGTTGAATCCCCACAGTCGGGTCGGGCTTGTGTCCTCGAACAGCTCTACCTCGACTTCTTCCGCTCTCAGGGTTTGAATCGATTCGGCCATGGTGAGAGCGGGCATCGCGAAACACGATGCAGAGGAGATCAGGAACTGTCGTCTGGAGAGCATATTGGGCATTCGTCGAGGTCTGCAGAACCGCCCGGCAGTCCGGCGGTGGGTGAATCCTGAGACAAATTATACGCCACCCGGAAAAATCCGCCATCCCGACAGGCGTCCACCGGATGAGATGCTTTTCCGAGGATTGCGGTCAGACGTCCGTGTCCGGCAGACCGGCCCGGGTTGCCGAAACCGGAATGCGGATGACCATGCGCAATCCGGGCTCGTTGTCCTGCGGCGTGATGGTCCCCCGGTGAAGGGTGATGATCGCCTTGGCCATGCTCAGTCCAAGGCCGCTGCCCGGACTGTTCCGGCTCTGGTCGAGCCGGTGGAATCGCACGAAAACCCCTTCCATTTCCGATTCCGGTATGCCCGGGCCGCTGTCGGTGATGACCACGGTGACATGGTCGTCGGAGCGGTTCAGCGTGATCGAAATCGTGCCCTGCTCCGGGGTGTACTTTATGGCGTTTTCCACGATGTTCGCAAACGCCTGGAACAGGAGGTTGCGGTCTCCGTACGACGTCACATCGGGCTCCAGCGATGCCACGACAGTTTGCTCCTTCTCCTCCGCCAGGGGTTCGTAGAATTCGACGATGTCTTTGAGCAACACGCTGATTTCGATATCGGTAAATCCGGCCTCAACCTGTCCTGCCTCGATCTTTGCGATTCTCAGCAATGCGTTGAATGTGGCGAGCAGGGAATCGGCTTCCCGGATAGACTGCTCGAGACTTTCGGTTACCTCGGACTCCGGGGTGGTCTTCGTCAGGGCATCTTCGAGCCGATACCGCAATCTGGACAGCGGCGTGCGAAGATCGTGCGCGATGTTGTCGGAAACGCGACGGATGTCTTCCATCAGCGTCTCGATCCGGTCGAGCATCACGTTCAGGTTGGCCGCCACCTGATCAAGGTCGTCCGCCTTGCGGCTTAGCGGCACACGTTCCGACATGTTCCCGGACATGATGCTGGTTGTCGTCCGGTTGATTCGTGCGATTTTCTGGGCCGCCTTGCGGCCCAGGAATGTTCCGCCCAGAGCGCTCAGCAGGATCATCACCAGAAGCCCCCAGCCAAGGGCCGTCAGGATGCTCTGCTTGATGTCGACCAGGGGCTGGACGATCTTTCCGACCAGAAGTCCGTATGGACGCTGCGGGTCTCCGGGTCTGGGCAGCTTGAAGATCTTGGCCTGGGCCAGGTACGAGCTTTCATTCGGATTGTCCGATCCCAGCGAGAACTCGATCCACTTTCCCTTTTCCCTGGCTTCAGAGGGCCATTTCAGAATATTCCCGACGATGGGAACGGTGTTGTGGTTGACCAGGAGATAGATTGTGTTGTCGGCCTTGCCATGACGCTCAACCCGATACAGGATGACCCGCTCCAATCCCGAGATTCCTTCCTTGTCATAATGCTCCGCGAGGCCGTCTATTTCGGAATTGACCCCGTCCTCGAGCTGCTGCTGCATGTAGTTGGTTGTGAAGGCATACAGGAAATAGAACAGGATCAGCGTCGAGATGCTGAAGATCAGGGCGTACAGTAAAGCCAGCTTCGATGCGTAGCTCTTGAATGGCCTAGGCGTCAGCATCGCGCAAGATGTAGCCGGCTCCTCTTATTGTCTCCAGCATTTGAACATCGAATCCCTTGTCGATCTTGCCGCGCAAGCGGCTGATGTGCACATCCACGACATTGGTTTGAGGGTCGAAGTTGTAATCCCACACATTCTGCAACAGCATCTCCCGGGTGACCACCTGGTCGCTGTGGCGCATGAAATATTCAAGCAGGCTGAATTCACGGGGCTGCAGTTCGATGGGTGTTCCGTCCCGCTTGACTTCCCGCGCCAGCAGGTTCATCTCCAATGATCCGACGACGAGCACCGTTTCCTGTGTCCCTCCTTGGCGTCGACGGGTAAGCGCTTCGAGCCGGGCCAGCAATTCCGAGAATGCAAAGGGCTTGGCCAGGTAGTCGTCGCCCCCGGCATTCAGTCCCATGACCCGGTTGTCGAGATCGCCGAGAGAGCTCAGAATCAGAATGGGCGTATTGATATCCTGCTGGCGGAGTTTGGCGATCAGGTCCAGCCCGTCCATTCCCGGCATCATCCGGTCAATCACCAGGACCTGATAGCCTCCGGCCATGGCCATGTCACAGCCTTCGTCGCCCCGCATCGCGTGATCGGCGCTGTGACCGTGCTCGGTCAGGTTCTTGATGATGTATGACGCGATTTCCTCGTCGTCTTCAATAATCAGGATATGCATGATGGCGTCGGAAGATACAGATGGCAGCGTCCGGTAAGCGCAACAGGAAGGTGTCCTGTCAGGCAACCGTTCAACATATTCTAGTCAAAACCCGGCAATATCAAAACATGTACGGCGAGATGGGTCGCGCAGGCGTCATGTCCTTGTGTCTGAAGGGCAATTGTATTTGCTCCTGACACTCCATGCACTGGGAATGTTAAGAGCAAATAGAACTGTCCGGTTTAATAGCACATGAATTGTCCGCTAT
>VYGS01000091.1:5382-10862 GCA_009841725.1 Gammaproteobacteria bacterium | reverse complement strand
CAACACGGGGTCACCGAACCCTCTCAGTCCCACATGTATTGAACCCGGACATGGAATTGACATGAGCGGGTTCGGAACTTAAAATTTCCCGTCCAAGAGAATGTGGAGAAAAAGTTCAGAAACATTCTCTCTTGAAGGGACTCAGGGCATCAATCAGCGCTTTCAATCGAAAGAAATTTATGATTCAAACAATGCGCAAGCGCTGCGGCCTTGATCAAGCCCGTTATCCGCATTACTGACAGTTCAACAACCGACAGCATCCAAAATCAATTGGGGTGTAGCCAAGTGGCCTAAGGCACCGGGTTTTGATCCCGGCATTCGGAGGTTCGAATCCTCCCGCCCCAGCCATGATATCCGTCAACCAGTTCAACAATCATGATATCACCTGAAAATCTGACTGTTTTCACTGGCAATGCGAATCCGCAGCTCGCTCTGGAGGTCATCCAGGTGCTGGGCGTGCCGCTCGGGAAGGCGGCGGTCGGAAAATTCAGCGACGGCGAAATCAATGTCGAGATTATGGAGAATGTCCGCGGACACGACTGCTTCATCATTCAGCCGACCTGCGCCCCAAGCAATCACAACCTGATGGAACTGTTGATCATGATCGATGCCCTGAAGCGGTCGTCGGCCTCGAGAATCACCGCAGTCATCCCCTACTTCGGGTATGCCAGACAGGACCGGCGCCCCCGGAATTCACGGGTCGCCATTTCCGCCAAGCTGGTCGCCGAAATGATCACCATAGCCGGGGCAGACCGGGTTCTGACCATGGATCTGCACGCTGATCAGATCCAGGGGTTCTTCGACATTCCCACCGACAATATTTACGGCTCCCCGGTTCTCATGAGCGAGTTGTGGAGAAAGCAGCTTCCCGACCCCATCATCGTCGCACCAGATGTCGGCGGAGTCGTCCGTGCGCGGGCCATGGCCAAATTGCTGGACACTGATCTTGCCATCATCGACAAGCGGCGGCCAAAACCGAACGAAGCCCAGGTCATGCATATCATCGGCGATGTGTCGAAACGGTCCTGCATCCTGATTGATGACATGGTCGATACCGCCAACACGCTTTGCCAGGCGGCCGCGGCACTTCGTGATCAGGGCGCCCTGAAGGTCCTCGCAAGCTGCACACATGCCGTGCTGTCGGGACCTGCAGTCAGCCGGATCAGCGAGTCGAGAATCGACGAGCTTCTGGTCACCAATTCGATTCCATTGAGCGAAGAAGCGCTTGAATGTGAAAAGATCAAACAGCTCAGCGTCGCTGAACTGCTCGCGGAATCGATACGGAGAATCGCCACGGGCGACTCCATCAGCAACCTATTTATCGAATAATTCCTTTCCGGTTAACGTCATGTCCGAACAATTTGAACTGATCGCACGGGTTCGCGCCCGTTCCGGCACCAGCCTCGTCCGCCGCCTTCGCCGAGAAGGCGACGTGCCTGCAGTACTTTATGGCGGAGGCAAGCCCAATATCAGCATTGCCATCAACCATGATGTGCTGTTCCACAGCCTGGAAGAGGAGAGATTCCATTCTGCCGTCATCATCATCAACACGGACGGTGTAAAGGAGCAGGCTATTCTTCGGGATGTACAGCGCCACCCCCACAGGGCCAACATTCTCCATGCCGATTTTCAGCGGGTCGACCAGAGCAAACCCATCGTGATGACCATGCCGATCCATTTTGAAGGCGAGGAGGAATGCGTTGGGGTGCGAATCGACGGCGGCATGCTCAGCCATCTCATGAACACGGTGGAAGTCACCTGCCTGCCGAAGGATCTGCCCGAGCGCATCGAGGTCGACGTATCAGAACTGCGAAAGAACGAGTCCCTCCATCTTTCGGACATCCGGCTTCCCTCAGGCGTCGAGATGACCGCGCTCATGTATGACGAAAGCCATGATCACGATCTGGCAGTCGTGACCGTGCTTCCTCGCAAGGGCGGCTAGGCAAACCTCGACACTCTCAAAGCTCACAGTCGATACGGGCGGATGGCACCCCGGATTCACCGTTCAGCCTGATCATCCGGATACAGGCCGTTCGATGGAAGTGACCGATATTGCCCTGATCGCCGGACTCGGGAATCCCGGTGCACAGTACGCCGAAACCCGGCACAATGCCGGCTGGTGGTTTCTTGACAGACTGGTCAGCCGTTTCCAATTCGAGCTCAACCCCGAAAAGCGGTTCAAGGGATATTTCGGAGAATTTCGCTGGGAGGGAAAACGAATTCGCGTGATTGCTCCGTCAGTGTTCATGAATCGCAGCGGACAGGCGGTCGCCCCCTGTGCCGCCTATTACCGGATTGATCCGCGCCGCATTCTGGTCGTTCACGATGAGCTTGATCTTGATCCGGGGGATGCCCGGTTGAAAGTCGGTGGTGGGCACGGCGGGCACAACGGACTGCGGGATATCGGGATACGACTCGGTTCCCTTGATTTTCTGAGACTCCGCATCGGCATCGGCCATCCGAGTTCGTCAGACCAGGTGACCGGATATGTCCTGTCCAGGCCTCCGACGGCCCAACGGGTACTCATCGACCGGGCGATCGACAAGGCGATGGATACGCTTTTTCTGGTGCTTTCGGGAGAGATGGAACGCGCCATGCACCTGTTGCACACGAAAGACGGAACCGCCTTGCAACAGGAATAGACCGTGGGAGTCAAGTGCGGAATTGTCGGATTGCCGAATGTCGGCAAATCCACCCTGTTCAATGCGCTCATGCAGTCCAGCCAAGCCCAGGCCGAAAATTATGCGTTCTGCACGATCAATCCGAACATTGGTGTCGTCGAGGTTTCCGATCCCCGATTGAAGGCAATTGCCGAAATCGTCCTGCCAGCGAGAACGATCCCGGCTACCGTTGAATTCGTCGATATTGCAGGCCTTGTCGAAGGGGCATCGAAGGGTGAAGGACTCGGGAATCGTTTTCTTTCGCACATCCGGGAAGTCCATGCAATCGCTCATGTCGTACGGGCGTTCGAGGATGACAATGTTGTACATGTCGCAAACCGAATCGACCCGCAAGGCGATATCGATACCGTCAACCTCGAATTGATTCTTGCGGATCTTCAGACCGTCGAAAAGGCTCTGCTGGGCGCCGAGAAGCATCGCAAATCCGGTGACAAGAACCAGGCTGCCCTGGCGGAATTGCTGAACAGGGCAAAGTCACACCTTGAACAGGCCAAACCGATGCGGCTGATGGAACTGGAAGAGCCTGAACGCGAGCACATCGCCTCCCTTTGTCTGCTCACGAACAAGCCGGTTCTGTATATCGCCAACGTTTCTGACAATGCCTCTTCGGCCGATGAGAAAATCCAGGGCACAAGGCGCATCGCCGAATCGGAAAACGCGTCGCTCGTACCGGTCTGTGCAACGATCGAGCAGGAAGTTTCCGAATTGGACGGCGCAGAAGCCGACATGTTCCTGGAAGAGATGGGATATCATGAAAGAGGCATTGATCGGGTGATCCGGGCAGCTTACGCGCTCCTTGGGCTTCAGACATTTTTCACCGCCGGCCCAAGAGAGGTCCGCGCCTGGACAATCAGGCAGGGAGCAACCGCACCGCAGGCCGCCGGAGCGATACACAGTGATTTTGAACGGGGATTCATCTGTGCAGAGACCATCTCGTACGAGGATTACATCGGCCTGCGCGGTGAACAGGGCGCAAAGGCCGCCGGGCGCATGCGCCAAGAAGGCCGAAATTATGTACTAAAAGATGGAGATATCATACACTTTCGTTTTAATGTTTAGATTCATTCCTGCATATCCTGCCTGGTCCGGAATATCCCATTGAGCAATCCGGGCACCCTTCGCATGAACTATGAGCAGATCGAGTCGACACTCGACGACTATCTTGATCCGGTGCTCTCGTCGCGAAGAACCTCCGAGGAGCCGTCCAGGGGGCTGCTTGCCCTGCCCCGGGATCAACAACAATTCTGCCTTGACTGGACGGATGTCATCCGCAAGTCCAACGCCGAAATGGCTTACCAGTTTGTCAGCAAGGCACCGCTGGCCCTGAAACTGATGGGAACCGAAGGCACCCGGCAATGGCTGCTGCATGCAATGGATGTTTACGACAAGGAAGGCCTTTACCCCGGAAGCTCAACACTTGACCGAATCGAGGAATTCGCCAGAGAGTACCGCTTCAGCCACATTGCGGTCAGACTCGAGGAAGTCCAGAACATCCTGGAAGCCATCCTCCGGGGACTGTCCGGTCGGGAACTCAAGATTCAGCCCGGGCCGAGAACGTTCACTGACACCGAAACCCTTTATCTCCCTCCGGCTGTCCACCGCTTCAACGAGCGCACGCTCAACTACGCGTTTTACAAGACTCTGGCCGTGCATTTGTGGGCCCAGACCTGGTTCGGCACCTTCAGGCGACCCGCCCCCGACTCCCCTCATCTCCATGACCTGTTGGCCCAATACGAGGATGACGGACGCGCCCTGAGACTGTTCAACCTGCTGGAGACATTTCGATTGAATGCCTGCATCGAACGAGAATTACCCGGGCTTGCCCGGGAGCGGCACGGCCTGTATCTCACTGCGGAGATTCACGATGCCACCTGGCGAAGCATCATTGACCGGTTGGAGCAGCCGGAGGCGACGGTTTTCGATACCCTGGATGCGACCGGACAACTGTACCTGTTGCAGCAACCCTGGCCCGATCCATTCCCTTACCAGGGAGAACTCGATCCGGATTCCGCCAGGGCCGCGATCGAGCACCGCCTGGATCTTGAACGGATCGATCTGCAGCACGGGTTGGCTGAGCTGATCGAATCGATACTCCGGGACAAGGATTTCGGCAACGATGATACACAAGGATTGGACACCGCGGAACTTGAAGCATCCGTCGGCGAATCCGGCGACCCCGAACTGGTGCTTGACGGGGAACCGGTTTCCCTGCCTCCGGATATCGAGAATCTGTTGTCGTCGATCCGACAGGATCTCGATGCCATTCCCCCGGAGTGGCTTGATCCGGCCGGAGGCAGCGACTATGCCGCCAACGCCGAGCAGAGCAACAGCCCGGAGGATGCCTGGAAAGGCACTTACCACGAAGAAGGCGCATACCTTTACGACGAATGGGATTTTCGAAGACAGACCTATCGGAAGAGTTGGTGTGTCTTGAGAGAGCTCAAGGCTCATGCGGTTCATGATGATTTCGCGGAAAGAACCCTTGAGAAATACCGACACCTGGTCAATGACATCCGCCGCCATTTCGAGGCCTTGCGGGGCGAAGACAAGATACTCAAGGCTCAGCCGGTTGGCGATGACATTGATCTGGACGCTTTGGTCACTGCCCGGGCAGACATGCTGACCGGAGTCGAAATGACCGACCGGCTGTACTCCCATATGAAAAAGCAGGAACGCGATCTGGCTGTCGTCTTCATGATCGATGTGAGCGGCTCCACCAAGGGATGGATCAATGACGCCGAGCGGGAAAGCCTGTTGCTGCTGTGTCAGGCCCTGGAAATCCTGGGAGATCAGTACGCG
>VYGS01000091.1:0-5372 GCA_009841725.1 Gammaproteobacteria bacterium | reverse complement strand
GATCAAGACATTCGAGGAAAGCTATGGCAGCGAGGTTCGGGCGCGTATCAGTGGATTGCGGCCGCAGGACTACACTCGCATGGGGGTCGTCATCCGGCATCTGAGCCGTATGCTCAATCGGATCGAGGCGAGAACCCGTGTGCTGATCACCCTTTCGGACGGCAAACCCGACGACTACGACGGATACCGCGGCGATTACGGAATCGAGGACACCCGTCAGGCACTGCTTGAAGCCCGACATTCAGGGATACATCCGTTCTGTATCACGATAGACAAGGAGGCGGTCGACTACTTGCCCCACATGTACGGACATGCCAGCTACGTGGTGGTCGACGAGGTGAGAAAACTCCCTCTCAAGGTGGCGGACATATATCGGAAGCTGACAACCTGAAATCGTATTGATATCAGTATTATATGTAAAATATAAAATATTTCACATTAAATTTTAGTGTACGAGAAATATTGAAATTACACCCTATTCGATAGAGTTTCCGATCCGGCTCCATTCGACCCAACCGTTGTCCATCCCTTTCCAGTTGAACCAGATGACAAATGCTCTTCCGACGATGTGATCTTCAGGCACGAATCGCCAGTAGCGGCTGTCGTTGCTGTGATCCCGATTGTCGCCCATCACGAAATAATGCCCCTCCGGCACGATGACCTGCTCCAGATTACGCGAATTCCGAAACCGGTCGGTAATGACCCGGTGATGCTCGTCGCCGATCATTTCGACAAACTGATCCAGCGGATAGGCGTGGCCGGTGTTCTCTTGAGAGTCAAACATCCCGTCCGCTTCCGTCGAGACCACCACGCCATTGATGGCGAGCCGCTTATCGACATAGGAAAGCTTGTCCCCCGGCAGGCCGATTACCCGCTTGATGAAGTTGAGCTTGGGGTCGACCGGATAGCGGAAAACCATGACATCCCCCCGCTTCGGGCTGCCTTCTCCCGCTACCTTGGTGTGGCTGATCGGCAACCGGATGCCATAGGTGTACTTGTTCACGAGAATGAAATCGCCAATATGCAGATTCGGCAACATGGACCCTGACGGAATCCTGAAGGGTTCGACAACAAACGATCTCAAGATGAACACGATCAGAATAATCGGGAAAAACGATCTCGAATACTCGACGATGCGCGGCATCTTCGGCGCCTCTCCGGAAAGTCGATCGCTCCGGCCGAAGACCGTCAATATCTTGTGCAGCAAGATGATCGCACCGGTCACGATCAGGGCGGTGATGAATATCAGAGAAAGATCCATAGCTTGATTGTACGGTTGTCTCGAATGTCTGGAAGAGCCCGGTCGTCGGGCGCCGTCAGTCGCGGTCCACTTTCAGGACCGAAAGGAACGCTTCCTGGGGAATTTCCACGGAGCCGATCTGCTTCATCCTCTTCTTGCCTGCCTTCTGTTTTTCCAGCAGCTTGCGCTTTCTCGTCACGTCACCGCCATAGCACTTTGCCGTGACATTCTTTCTCATCGCCTTCACGGTTTCCCGGGAAATGATCCTCGATCCGATCGCAGCCTGAATGGCCACATCGAACATCTGCCGAGGAATCAGCTTTCTCATACGTCCCACCAGTTCCCTTGCGCGGCGCTGACTTTGTTCCCGGTGAACCAGAATGGCCAGAGGGTCTACCCTGTCACCGTTGATCAGTACATTCACCTTGACCATGTTGGCCCGGCGGCTTTCGATGAAATCATAGTCCAGCGAGCCATAACCCTGGGTGACCGATTTTAACCGATCAAAAAAATCAACAACCACCTCAGTAAGAGGAATTTCGAAATCGAGCATCACCTGGCGCCCGTGATAATGGATATTCTTCTGAATTCCCCGGCGTTCAACGCACAGGGTGATGACTGTACCCACGTATTCGTGGGGAATCAGTATGTGCGCGAGGATATAGGGCTCCTTGATGAAATCGATGCGCGACAGATCGGGAAGTTTCGACGGATTGTCGATCTCGATCGTCGTTCCGTTGTTCATGTGAATCTCGTATACAACCGTCGGAGCCGTCGTGATCAGCTCGATCCGGTACTCCCGCTCAAGCCGTTCCTGAACGATTTCCATATGCAGCATGCCGAGAAACCCGCAACGGAAACCAAAACCGAGCGCTTGGGAGGTCTCGGGCTCGTAGGACAGCGAGGCATCGTTCAGGCTGAGTTTCTCAAGCGCCGTGCGAAACGAGTCGAAATCGGCATTGTTCACCGGATAAAGCCCGGCAAATACCGTGGGTTTCGCTTCCTTGAAATCCGGCAACGGCTCGGTCGCCCTGTCGTGGGCAAGAGTGATGGTGTCCCCGACCCGCGCCGAATGGATATCCTTCAGCCCAGCGATCACATAGCCCACGTTGCCCGCCGACAGGCGCTCCACGTCGACCGGCTTGGGAGTGAAAACGCCGATTTTTTCAAGTTGGTAGTCCCGTCCTGTCGACATCACGGTTATGCGCGTTTTTCCCGAAGTCAGGACCCCGTCAACGATTCGGACCAGTGAGACAACCCCCAGGTAGTTGTCAAACCAGGAATCCAGAACCAAAGCGCGCAACGGCAAGTTCCTGTTGTCGGGCGGGGGAGGCATATCGACGACAATCTGTTCGAGAACCTCTTCGACACCCTCGCCGGTCTTGGCGCTGACCTGGATCGCCCCCGAACAGTCAATGCCCACCACATCCTCGATTTCCGCAAGTACCCTTTCCGGTTCCGCAGACGGGAGATCGATCTTGTTGAGGACGGGTATGACCTCCAGCCCCCGGTCAACGGCCGTATAGCAATTTGCAACCGTTTGCGCCTCGACGCCTTGAGCCGCATCCACAACCAGCAAGGCTCCCTCGCACGCACTCAGGGAACGGGACACTTCGTAGGAGAAATCCACATGGCCCGGCGTGTCGATCATGTTCAGCTGGTAGCAGTTTCCATCCCGGGCATCGTAGTTTAAGGTAACGCTCTGGGCCTTGATCGTGATTCCCCGCTCGCGTTCAAGTTCCATCGAATCCAGAACCTGAGCCTTCATCTCCCTGCTTTCCAGGGCCCCGCATGTCTGTATGAAGCGATCCGCCAACGTCGACTTGCCATGATCCACGTGGGCGATGATCGAGAAATTGCGGATTCGCGACGGCTCGTCAATGACACAATCGTCAGGCATGTCTATCACTTTGGACAGGCTTGTATGGTGTCGGAGTCACGCAAGAGGGGCAATAACAAGAAAGCTGAACAGGGCTCGTTTTCTGCGATTGGGCGAGTATGCTGATCCATTGCATCGACAGTTCGTGCCAATGGCGGGAAAGTCAATATAGCAAGCGACCTGCATCTTGTCCAGAAATATCGCCCGTTTCACGGGGAGCGACGGGAAGCGCCGGATACGGGCCTATTCAATAATCGCCGATGATTCCGAAGCGCCTTGTCGGCTGCGCTTCAGTTGCCGGACAACATATTTCAGAAAGGTTAAAACTTGCCTTTTTCGATCTGAAAGATGTCGGGATTTTTGGGATTTTCGATATAGGAAAGCAACAACGAAACCGGCTGGATGGTACTTTCTTCGGGTTTCTCATTCCCTTCTTCGTCTACGGCGGTTATTTCCTGGCTGATCAGATGCAGCAATACCATTCGGCCCTGTTCATCGACAGCGCGAAAGACGATCAGCAGGCCGTCGTTGACAAACGTGTTGGCCACGGTACTTCCGGGATCGAACCCCAATTGAACAAAATAGTTTCTGAGAACATTGGCGGTTGACACCAGTGTTTGCGGGTCAACTTCGTCGGTTACGGGCAATCCCCACAATATATTGATCTGAATCAGCTTTTCGGTATCATAGCCGTGAATATAAGCGATTTGAGCCAGATCGCTGCCCGGGAAAATATCGGCGATTACCGCCTCCAGGCTTGATGTCCTCTCTTCGGGATTCGATTGTTTAGCGATTTCATTTTTGGAAATCTCGAAATCACGATCGATGGCCTGCAGGGTTTGCGACTCCGTCATGCCGAACAGGGCCGAGCGAAACCCGGTGACTTGCGGAGCATCTTCTGACCCTTCGGCATCTATATTACTTTCCTGCGCCAAACCGTTGGTTGCGTAAACATTGAACAATAGCGCCCCAATCAGGGCAATGACTGCAACAGTAGGTGACCTTTTCATCTCGACACTGTCCTCTCTTTGATGATCATATGAGTTAGTCTTGCCGTTGGTGTCTCGCGCGATAACCGTCTTGTTACCGCGTGGTCCGAATGACTCCCGAAGCGTCTTCGTAGTACTCCTCTGTTCCGGGTTGCGGAATCAGCAACGGAGACCACGCATTGTAATCGCCGATCCAGTACGGGCCGGTAATGGAATCGTTTACGGAAGCCCGCAATATCGGAATATACGAATCATGGAATCCGGAGACAAGAATCTGGGATCCTCTGGGAGCCAATACGCTCGGTATTGGCAGAGCCGACAGTTCCGCGTAGGTGCGCGTCCCTGCCCCGGTCCCCAGTATGGTGTAGCCGCCGAATCGGTATGGGCCCGACCCCCGGTCGGTAATGAGTATCTGATCGGCGCCTCCTTGCCCAGGGATACCCTTGATCTTACCGTCAATCTCGGCTTCTTTTGCCTTGATTTTCAAGGTTTCAACGTCTGTAATGACGTCGATCTGGTTGTCGGCATTTAAAGTGGCATCGACGGCGATAATTCCTCCGAATATGTTGTACGTGTTTACCACGACTGTATCGGCATAAAGGGTCTCTAATCCAAAATCTGTGTCTCCGGTGCCCGCATGTTGTGTAAAGGTACCGACTCTCATCGTAGCGCTGGTACCGGTGGTTACATCTCCGACGGTCACATCGTGAGCCTTGGTGATCGTAATCGTCGTTAGCTCGGTTTCCGGAGTCAGGCCGACATTACCTTTGAATTCGATGTTCCCTGTATCGCTGTTCAGGATCAGGTTGTGTGCGCCGTCCAGCGTCGAGGCGAAAGTGATATTTCCGTCCGTTTCATCTGCATCCTGATCACTGTCTATGGACACGTCGGTGTGCAGATCCACCGGGCCGGTAAACGTGATGTCGCCATCCTCACTGTTGTACGTCGCCGCGTTCAAATCGATGTTCGTGCCCGTGATGCTGATCGCTCCCGTTGTCGCCACCGTGTTCAGGTCGACTTGGCCACCCGTCACCGTCAGACTCTCCAGCTTGGTCGTGCCGCCCACCGCAGCCGAGAACGTCACCGAGCCCGTGCCCGCGTTGACCGTGAGCGCACGGCCCCCGTCCACCGTCGAATGGAAATGGATATCGCCGCCGCCCGAACCGCTCCCGACCGTGATGCCGGAGCTGTGATCCAGATCCACCGCAACCCTGAAGTCGATGTTCCCGCCGGTGCTCGTGTAGCTTCCCGCGTTCAGGTCGAT
>VYGS01000034.1 GCA_009841725.1 Gammaproteobacteria bacterium | reverse complement strand
AAGGGCGGTCTCGTCCATGTCGACACCCTTGGTGGCCTTGCCTGAGTTGACGTCGATCGACAGCAACGCCTCTGTAGGATCAAAAATCAGATACCCCCCGGATGGCAGATTGACCTTGCGCTGAAATGCCGAGCTGACCTGTTTTTCGATTTGGTACTTCGTGAAAAGCGGGGTGGTGTCCTTGTAAAGAACCAGCTTGGCCGACTTCTCCGGCATGACCTGCTTGATGAAGCGATCGGTTCGTTCATGGACCTCGTCATCGTCGACAACCAGCTCGTCGATCTCGCCCGTCAGGTGATCCCGCAGGGTTTGAACGATCAGGTTCCGTTCCTTGTAGATCAGGAAGGGGCCCTTGGCGCTCTCTGATGCCTCTTCGATCAGGGTCCAGAGCCGGGCCAGGAAATCCAGGTCCCATTGCAGTTCCTCGGCTGTTTTTCCGGCACTTTCCGTACGCGCAATCAGGGCGTGTGCGGAGTCGAGATTCAGCTCCTTCAGGGCTTCCCTGACGTCCTTCTTCGCCGAAGCCGGCATGTTCCTCGAGATCCCGCCGCTCTTGGAACTGTTCGGCTTCAGGACAACATAGTTGCCGGCCAGTGAGACCATGGTCGTCAGGGTGGCCCCTTTCTGGCCTGTTCCCTTTCCGCGCTCATCCTTCTCCACCTGAACGATCAGTTCCTGGCCTTTGCGCAGTCCCGTGTCGTTTTTCGAGTCGTCGGCGTCCTTGCTGTCGTCGCCGTCGGCAAGCAGCTCCTTGTGAATCTGCTTGAACGACAGAAAGCCCTGCTTGCTGGTCCCGTAATCGACGAAGCAAGCTTCCAGGCTGGGCTCCACTTTCGTGATCACACCCTTGTAGATGTTACCGACCTTGGTGGCGGTCAGGGACGGCTCGATGTACAGATTGGCCAGCTGCTTGCCGTCGGTGATGGCGATCCTTAGCTCTTCAGCATAAGTCCCGTTGATAAGAATTCTTTTCATTTCGATGTCCTCAATCCTCGGTATCGCAGATTCACGGATTGAAGAAGCCCAGGGCTTGCACAAGGCAGGTGCCCCAATGGACGGGAAATCTTACGGGCAGGGCATTCCCGGATCAGCGCCGCAGGAATCAGGATCAATGTCCTTTCCCCGGCATCGGGAACATGTCATCGTGATTCGGCACTACGAAATCGCCAGTTTGCGTAGGTTTCACCCGGCAAGCATGATCTCGGCCCGGCCACTTTCAGGCGGGCGGTGTTGATGTGCTGAATCCCTCGTCGCCAGTATGCGACATTGCTCAATACTTAATAGCCCTGGAAATTCGTTTGGTGCCTTGCGGGGGAATCCCGACATTTCAGCTAGATACGAATTATCCGCGCCCCGGTCCGAGTCGTAACCTCGTAAGATACGGACCGCTTGGCGATTTCACCATCCATGTAAGGTTTCACGGCTTTGCCGCCATGGTTTGCTGAACCTCTCACGGTTCATGAATCTGCAAACATTCTCGACCTTGATACATCCGTCCGCCTGAAATTGATCGTGTGAAACCAGTTGATCGATGAAGCGGATTCGGAAATTCACAATACGAGTATCAAGATCATTTCCAGTCCCGAATATACCAATGACCGAGGGGAATAATCAACAGTATCGGAGTTGAAAACAGATATAAGGGGGTTCTTTTTGCGCTGTTTTTCAGTAACGGTTCAGGAAAGGTACGCTGTGCGAAGGACCATCAGGATTCATTGATAAAAATCGCCAAGGTTTCGAGTTCGCTCCGGTTGGGTCCGACGCCGATAGCCATTCACCGTCAGGCTTTCTCTGCGTAATACGAGCGCTCGTTTCGGATACGGTTTCGTGCAACGGTTCCCGGCATGTCGGGCATGCATTCCGTCGGCGGCTTCCGGGCAACATGATGTATAGTTGTGGCAAGGCCGATACGGATTTTCTGGACGTGAGCACATCGAAAACAAGCGGCGGAAACCATCGAACCCATTGGAGACGACTTGCCGGGCACTCCGAACTCGAGCCGGGCAGCTCGAAGATGGTTCGGGTGGATGGGCGGCAGGTGGCACTGTTCGAAAACGGGGGCAGGGTGTATGCCTGTAGCAACCTCTGTCCGCACGAAGGGTATCCGCTTGTCGAAGGGACGGTGAACGGGCAATGCACACTGACCTGCAACTGGCACAACTGGAAATTTGATCTGAGTACGGGCGAGAATCTCTACGGCGGAGACCGGCTCACGACCTACCCGATAGAAATCCGGGACGGAGAAATATGGGCCGATCTCTCCGATCCTCCTTTCGAGACGGCCCATGCGCGCGTCATCGACAATCTTCAACATGCGTTCGAGGACGACTCGTACGATCGCATTGCAAGAGAAATTGCACGGCTGATCCGGATCGGAGGGGATCCGCTGGAATCGCTCCGGTGCGCCATACTGTGGTCGTGGGAGAAGCTCGAATTCGGCTGGACGCACGCCTATGCTGGCATGGCCGACTGGCTGGCTCTCTACAGGGATTTCGCGGACGACAGGAAGTCCGCCCTGGTTTGCCTTCTCGAGCCGGTGGCCCACACCGCCCGGGACGTCTTGAGGGAGGGGGACTACCCCTATGACCGCAACGTTCAGACCTACCGGGAGGCGGCTTTTGTCGAGGCGGTCGAGAATGAGGACGAGCCTGCGGCCCTCTCCATGGTCCGGGGCGGGCTCTCCGACGGGCTCGGCTTCCGCGATTTCGAGTCCGGACTGACAGCCGCCGCACTGTCCCACTACAACGATTTCGGTCATTCCCTGATTTATGTCTCCAAGATCGGGGAATTGATCCAAACACTGGGCAGGCAGGTCGAGGAGCCCTTGCTGCTCAGTCTGGTGCGCTCCCTGGTCTACGCGACGAGAGAGGATTTGATTCCGGAATTTCGCCATTATCGGGAAGTGCTTGATGCCTGGGGCAGAGAGGATGGCCGAGGGGTGCCCGAATCCGATGAATTCTCGGGTCTCGGCATCCGGGCGTCGCTGGAGATGACATTGCGCGGAAGCGGCGGTTCGCCGGAAGACCTGTACCGGTCCTTGCTGCTTGCGAATGCCCGGAACATGCTCCGGTTCGATGTTTCCCGACAGATGAAGACCCACGTCAGCATTTCCGGCAATGTGACCTGGCTGGACTTCACGCACGGGCTTACCTTCGCCAATGCGGTGAGGAAACAATGCGGCCGCTATCCCGAATGGTGGCCGAACGGTCTTCTGCAAATGGCCTGCTTCCATGGTCGGAACACGGCCTATACGTCGGACGTCGAGCTGGAGGACTGGACCTCAGGAAACCCGGGACGGGACATCGACGAGGTGATCGACATCGTGATGGATCATGGACAGGGCGAACCCATCGTCTCGGTACACCTGCTGAAAACCGCGATGGCCGTCCGGGAGGAGGTTGAGCGGTTGCCTCGGCACGAGGGAACGCTCCTTACTGCCGCCTTGCGGCGATTCGTCTTCTCGCCATTGAAGCGACGCCAGACCCGGAGGACCGCCTGGCAGTCCCTGCAGTTTGTCGCAAGGGAGTTCGGGGACCGGGAGGCCGAGGCCTGACAGGTCTGTACGACCTGTAAATTCCATGACAGAATGCTCGTTGAGCAGAAACTCTTATGAGTCATACTTGTCGGTCTCTATTATTTCGCGTCTGATCATGGTTCGGGTACTAAGGGGCGTTCACAATCGGAGAAAAGCTTCATGCTCCATGATCGCGCTTCCTATCTTGATCGTCAATTGAGCCGGGTAGCAATTTGTCCAATCGGATTTCGCCACCCAGGGCATCAATGACCCTCAGTACGTTTTCCAGCCGCACGGTGGGCTTGCCTGCTTCAAGATCGACGATGAAGCGCACGCCAACCCCTGCTGCTAGAGCCAGCTGGGGCTGTGTCAGCCCAAGATGTTTGCGAGCGGCACGAAGTGCGTCACCGAGCTGTCGAGGGGACCGGATGGATATCATGATTTGCTGAATTTCCCGTTCGGGAAATCATCAACCACAATTGAGGCTAATTGCAAGGGATACTTCCCGATCAGGAAATATTTGTGGAGCCGTGCATATCAAAAGACTGCGACTGTCTACGTCCGGCAGATGATCCTGTCCAGGACTTCATTTGGCCTGTATTGCACAACTGTCCTGACCCGCACAAACAAATTGAACTTCGGCAACAGAGAATATACACTTGGCCCTCTGGCGAAGGCGCGTAGCTCAGTTGGTTAGAGCACCACCTTGACATGGTGGGGGTCGGTGGTTCGAATCCACTCGTGCCTACCAGTTTCACCAGAATGCCCGGGCAGGGCAAGGGTAGTTCGTTGTATCGCCACCCGCCCGGTCTATTGATGGTTACACGTCCTGACAGGTGATCTTACCGAATATTCCATTGTCATGAACATGCGCTCTCTGGTAAGGAGCGCCACTGTAGCTGGAGACGACCCAATGCCCCAGATAACGCTTCCTGACGGATCGGTCCGTTCGTATGACCGTCCCGTAACGATTTCCGAAGTTGCATCCGATATCGGCCCCGCCCTCGGCAAGGCGGCCCTTGCCGGGAGACTGGACGGCCGTGTTGTCGATGTGCGTACCACGATTGACGACGACTGCATCCTGCAGATACTCACCGCCAGGGACGAGGAGGGGCTTGAGGTCATTCGCCACTCCACGGCGCATCTCATGGCCCAGGCGGTCAAAGAGCTCTATCCGTCCACGCAGGTCACGATCGGTCCGGTGATCGAGAACGGTTTCTATTACGACTTCCACTATCCCGACGGCTTTTCCGAGGAGGACCTGGAGCAAATCGAATCGAAGATGACGGAGTTGGCGGCTGCGGATCAGAATGTGATACGAAATGTAATGAATCGATCACAGGCTATTGAATACTTTCGAAAAATTGGAGAGCACTACAAGGCGGAGATCATCGAGTCGATTCCCGAGGACGAAGAGTTGTCGATGTATTCCCAGGGCGACTTCACGGATCTTTGCCGGGGACCGCATGTGCCCCATACCGGCCATCTGAAAGCGTTCAAGCTGATGAAAATCTCCGGCGCCTACTGGCGCGGAAACTCGGCGAACGAGGTGCTGCAGAGAATCTACGGTACGGCCTGGGCGGACAGGAAACAGCTCCGACAGCATCTCAAGCAGATCGAGGAGGCGGAAAAGCGGGACCATCGTCGGCTCGGCAGGCAACTCGACCTGTTCCATTTTCAGGAGGAGGCGCCCGGGATGGTCTTCTGGCATCCCCGCGGATGGACCCTGTACCAGATTCTCCAGCAATACATGCGGGCCGAACAGAAGAAGCGGGGCTACCGGGAAATCAATACTCCCGAAGTCGTCGATTTTTCCCTGTGGGAAAAGTCGGGGCATGCCGACAAGTTCGGCAGCGACATGTTCTCGGTCGAATCGGAAGGACGCGAATACGCCCTCAAGCCGATGAACTGCCCCTGCCACATCCAGGTCTACAACCAAGGCCTGAAGAGCTACCGGGACCTGCCGTTGCGATTCAGCGAATTCGGCTCCTGCCACCGGAACGAGCTTTCCGGGGCGTTGCATGGGCTGATGCGGGTCCGCGCATTCGTGCAGGACGACGGTCACATCTTCTGTACGGAGGACCAGATCCAGGACGAGGTGGCCGAGTTCATCGATTTTCTGCATCATGTCTATCGCCGGTTCGGATTCGACGAAGTCGTGTACAGGCTGTCGACCCGTCCCGAAGACCGGGTCGGGAGCGACGAGGTCTGGGACAAGGCCGAGAAGGCGCTGGCCCAGGCCCTCGACAGCAAGGAACTGCCTTGGGAGGAACTCCCCGGAGAGGGCGCGTTCTACGGACCGAAGATCGAGTTCTCGCTGCGCGACAGCATCGGCAGGGTATGGCAATGCGGGACCATGCAGGTGGATTTCTCCATGCCGCAGAGACTGGGCGCGACGTACATCGACGAGCAGGGAGAAAGGCGCATTCCGGTGATGCTCCACCGGGCGCTTCTCGGCACGTTCGAGCGATTCATCGGAATCCTCATCGAGCACTGGGACGGAAAATTTCCGGCCTGGTTCGCCCCGGTCCAGGCCGTGGTCATGAATATCACCGACCGGCAGGCCGAATATGTGCAAAATGTCGCCGCGGAGCTGACGGATCGCGGTTTTCGTGCTCATGCCGACTTGAGAAATGAAAAAATCGGATTTAAAATCCGCGAGCACACTTTGCAGCGGGTTCCCTACCTGCTGGTTGTGGGCGACCGGGAGTCGGAAACCGGCACGGTTGCCGTGAGAGCGCTTGATGGCCGCGATCTGGGTTCGATGTCCGTCGAACAATTTGCTGCAGACTGCCTGGGTGACGCCTGATGTGAAATCGGCATCCCGGGCAATCCGGACCATCTTGCCATGAATGGCATCGCATATTGTGCGATATAATTCACGAATACAAACCCTTACGAGGATTACTGAGATAGCAAAACTGAAACAGCTGCGAATAAACGCTCAGATCACGAGCGATCCGATTCGCCTTATTCAAGCCGACGGCCAGCAAACGGGCATTGTCCCGTTGGCCGAGGCCCTGGAAGCCGCCGAGGATACCGGCGTTGATCTTGTCGAGATATCGCCCAATGCAGAGCCGCCGGTATGCCGGCTGATGGACTACGGAAAGTACCTCTACAACGAGAGCAAGAGGCGGCACGACGCCAAGAAGAAGCAGAAGCAGATGACGGTCAAGGAGATCAAGTTTCGTCCGGGGACCGATATCGGCGACTATGACGTCAAGGTCCGGAAACTGACCGAATTTCTCGGCGCCGGCAACAAGACCAAGGTCACGATGCGATTTCGAGGTCGGGAAATGGCCCACAAGGAACTCGGGATGGAAATGCTCGAGAGAGTGCGTGACGATCTCGAGTCGATTTCGGAAGTGGAGCAGGATGCCCAGATGGAAGGCCGTCAGATGGTGATGATCCTGACCCCGAAACGTTGAGATTCCGGACTCTCGACAGGGATTGCCGACTGTCCGGACAGAGAATTGAGAGCGAGAAGCAGTCGTTTCCAGAACTGCCATCGCGATATTGAGCCGGCGGCATGTCCGCCGTAAATCCTGGAGATGATGATATGCCCAAGATAAAGACCAACCGGGGGGCTGCCAAGCGCTTCAAGCGAACAGCGTCCGGCAAGTTCAAGCGATCGCAGTCGCACCACAACCATATCCTGACCAAGAAGTCGACAAAGCGCAAACGCCATTTGCGTTCTGCCGAACTGGTCCATTCCGCCGATCATGCCGCAGTCCGGCGGCTGCTTCCGAATCATTAAGGAGGAGACGTCATGCCCAGAGTAAAGCGAGGAGTTGTCGCCAAGTCCCGACACAACAAGGTTCTGGATCAGGCGAAAGGATATCAGGGCGCCCGCAGCCGGACCTTCAAGGTTGCAAAGCAGGCGGTTGACCGGGCCGGACAGTATGCCTACCGGGACCGGCGCCAGCGGAAAAGGCAGTTGCGGTCCCTGTGGGTCGTTCGCATCAATGCGGCGGCGAGAGAGCACGATATCAGCTACAGCCGGTTCATTGCCGGGTTGAAGATGGCGTCCATCGAGCTGGACCGCAAGGTGCTCTCGGACATTGCGGTGCACGACAAGCCGGCGTTCAAGCAGTTGGCCGAACAGGCCAAGCAGGCCCTGGCGCAGGCGCAATAGGAACCGGCTCCGGCGCCTGACCCGGATTCCGATACAGGGAATGAGTGCCGGTTCGCGGAATCTGCCTGTTCCGGATCGCCGTCTTCATTCTTTCCAGCCGGCATTGAGAGGCTTTGACCGTGTCTGAGCAGGAAACCCTGGAATCCATCGAGAACAATGCTGCCGGAGCGATCGGGGCGTCCGGGTCACTGTCCGAGCTGGATGCGGCAAAGGTGCGCTACCTCGGCAAGCACGGTATCGTGACCGGACAGTTGAAGCGGATCAGCTCACTGCCGCCCGATCAACGCAAGGATTTCGGCCAGGCCGTCAACCGGGTCAAGTCACGAATCGCCGAGTTGATCGACGAAAGGCGCAGGAATCTGGAGGAGGAATCCCTGGATCGGCAATTCGCCAGTCAATCGGTCGACGTGACGTTGCCGGGCCGCTGCGGGACGATCGGTTCCCTGCATCCGATTTCGCGGACCCTGCGGCGAATGGAGCAGATTTTCGATCGGGTCGGCTTCGAGGTCGCCACCGGCCCTGAAATCGAGGACGACTACTACAACTTCGAGGCGCTCAACATCCCGGCCAACCATCCGGCCCGGGCCATGCACGACACCTTCTACGTCACCGACCATGTCGTGCTGAGAACCCATACTTCGCCGGTCCAGATTCGCTACATGAAGGAGCACGAGCCGCCCATTCGCGTCATCGCCCCGGGCAAGGTGTTCCGATGCGATTCCGACGTGACGCACACCCCGATGTTCCATCAGCTCGAGGGATTGTCGGTCGACTCCGATGTCACCTTCGCCGACCTGAAGGGCATTCTGATCCATTTCATCCGGGAATTCTTCGAAGCGGAACTCCCGGTCCGGTTCCGCTCGTCGTATTTTCCCTTCACGGAACCCTCGGCCGAAGTCGACATGGGCTGCGTGTTCTGCGACAGCGCAGGCTGCCGAATCTGCAAGCAGACCGGATGGATCGAGGTTCTCGGCTGCGGGATGGTCCACCCCGAGGTTCTTCGCCATGGCGGTGTCGATTCCGAAAAATACACCGGGTACGCATTCGGTCTCGGGATAGAGCGATTGACCATGCTGCGATACGGGGTCAACGACCTGCGTGTGTTCTTCAACAGCGAACTGGCCTTCCTTCGCCAGTTCTGACGGTGATTCGCGATGCAGGTTAGCAGTTCGTGGTTGCAGCAGTGGGTCCGTACGGGCGAGTTGCGCGAGTTGACTGAGCGGTTGACTCTGGCCGGACTGGAAGTCGCACGGGTCGAAGCCGCAGGCGGGTTGTCGGACCGGGAGAACGTGGTGGTCGGGCAAATCGTCTCGGTCGATTCCCATCCCGATACGGAGCGCCTGGCGGTCTGCCGGGTGGATGTCGGGAACGATGAAGTCCTGACGGTCGTTTGCGGTGCCCCGAATGCCCGGAAAAATCTCGTTACCGCCTGCGCCCGGGCGGGAGCCAATTTGCCTGGAATGCAAGTGAAGACCCGCACGGTACGGGGCGTCAAGTCCGAGGGAATGCTGTGTTCGGCCATGGAACTGGGACTGGACAATACGGCGGAGGGAATCATCGAACTCGATGACAATGCGCCTCTCGGATGCGGTGTGGTCGAATACCTGGATCTGTCCGATCCGGTCATGGAACTTGAGCTGACGCCGAATCGAGGCGACTGCCTGAGTATGACGGGCGTCGCGCGGGAAGTGGCTGTTTTGACCGGCGTCCCCCTTGCAGCGTCGGACATCGGACCTGTCGCCGGCGTCGTCGACGAGGCCCTGACGATTGAACTGGAAGCGCCGGGCGGATGCCCCCGGTATGTCGGGCGAGCCATTCGCAACATCGACATGTCGGCAAGAACTCCGGACTGGATGGCCGAGCGGCTGCGCCGGTCGGGCATGCGCAGCATCAGCCCGATCGTGGACATCACCAATTACGTCATGCATGAGCTTGGCCAGCCGATGCATGCATTCGATCTGGATCGCATCCGGGGTGGCATACGCGTACGGATGGCGCATCCCAAAGAGCAGTTGGCCCTGCTTGACGGAAACGAGGTCGAACTGGACGGGGAATACCTGGTCATCGCCGACCATGAGCGGGCGATCGCGCTCGCCGGGATCATGGGCGGGGCCGAGACGGCGATATCCGGCGAAACCCGGGACATTTATCTTGAGTCGGCGTTTTTCTCCCCGGACATGATCCGCGGAAAGGCCCGTCTGCTCGGCATGCAGACGAATGCTTCCCACCGTTTCGAACGGGGTGTCGATTACGAGATGCAGCTCAGGGCCATGGAAAGGGCAACCGAGCTGGTGCTTCAAATTACCGGCGGAGAACCGGGACCGGTGACCCATGCGGCATGCGAAGATGACTTGCCGCGGCGTGAGCCGATTTCGTTTCGGGAGAGGGAGATCGAAAGGACCCTCGGATGTGCTGTCGAAACGGACGGGGCGGAGCGGATCATGCGTGATCTGGGCATTTCGCTGAGACCGGAAGAAGGCGGCTGGCGGGCGATTCCGCCGAGTTGGCGGTTTGACATCCAGGGGCCGCACGATCTGGTCGAGGAGGTCGGGCGCTGTCACGGATTCGACGCAATCGCCCCGCGTGTTCTGGCATCCGTTCCGGAAGCCGGTCGGCGCAGGGAGACGGATATCTCCGCTCACGACATGAAACTGCGGATGATGGCGCTCGGGTATCACGAGGCCGTCACGTACAGTTTCGTAGACCCCGGCGTTCAGGACACCCTGACTCCCGATTCAAGCGGAACGATCATGCTCAAGAATCCGATCGCCGAGAACATGTCGGCGATGAGGAAAAGCCTGTGGCCGGGGCTGCTCGATGCGGCCAGGACCAACCTGAGAAGGCAGGAGAGGCGAGTTCGCCTGTTTGAGATCGGCACGGTTTTTCTTGGGGGAGGGAGCATTGAGGATCGGAAAGAGCGTGTGAAGATGGCTGCGGTCGCATGCGGAAGCGTTCAGCCGCGCCAGTGGGGGGCGACTGAAACCGATATCGATTTTTTCGATCTGAAAGGCGATCTCGTGAACGCGCTGTCACTGGCCGGGGGGTCGTCCAATCTGGTCTTCAGGAAGTGTGGGCATCCCGCGCTTCAGCCCGGACAGGGCGCCGAGATCCTGCTGGACGACCGTTGTATCGGGCTCCTGGGCAAGCTGCATCCCGCCAGGGCGAGGGCACTCGACATCGATGCGGACCTGTTCATGCTCGAGGTGGACATGGAGTGCTTTTTCAGCGCCGAGTTGCCCCGATTTGCCGAGATGTCCCGCTTCCCGCCGATTCACCGCGACCTGGCGCTGGTGGTGGAGGAGACGGTCGAGGTGAGCCTGCTTGAGGACGAAATCAGGGTGGCAGCTTGAAATCTTCTTCAAAATATTAATCTTTTTGATGTATTTAAATG
>VYGS01000031.1 GCA_009841725.1 Gammaproteobacteria bacterium | reverse complement strand
AACTTCTCCTGCTTCGATTGCCACGGCGTCGGGGCCGGCAAGAGTGTCCGGCTTGAAAAGCTGAGCCCGGCGCTCGGCCATGTCACCCACTGGCCGGTCTACCGGTCGAAATGGGGCGCCATCGGCACGCTGCATCGCCGGTTCGGGGGGTGCAACAAGCAGGTCCGGGCGAAGGACTTCAAGCCCCAGGGACAGGAATACCGCGAACTGGAATTCTTCCTGACCTACATGAACAACGGCCATGAACTGAATGGTCCCGGCGCAAGGCGGTAGACTTCACGACAGCAATCTAAGGAGCAAGACCCATGAAAAAATACATTATCGGTTCGTTGGTGGCCTTGTCGTTTGCTGCCGGATCGGCTCTGGCCAGCGACGATTTCGACGCCGCCTGGCAGGCGGCGGACGACATGCGCAAGGAGGCGGCCTCCGTCAAGTCGGAGTGGCGGGACACCAAGAAGATCCTGGCCAAGGCCAAGGCCGCCGCCGAGAAGGGCGAAATGGACACGGCCATGAGCCTCGTGGCAATGGCCCACGAACAGGCGAAGGACGGAATCGCCCAGGCCGAAAGGGAAGCCATCATGTGGGTGACACGCGTCCCCAGATAGCCATGCGCGGGATCCCTCCCGGACCGTTCAGGAAATCATACAGGGAGCGAGAGGCCGGGAATCTGCCCGCACAAGCGGCAGGGAAGGGTGCTCCGGGCCCTCTTCCCGCGCCCCTGCGGCGTGCCGGCTGATGGACAGGATTGCGGACTGGACCCGAATCTCTAGTGGCGCTTCGGCAAACGGGCGCCCGATCGTGGTCATGGTCGATCAGGAAGACTGCCCCTATTGCCGCCGGGTCGAGGAGGAGTTCTTCTCGGCGGTGCTCGCCAGCGGCCGGTATCGCGATCAGGTGGTGATCGGCAAGATTTCCATCGATTCGGGAGAAACCATCATCGACGAGAACGGGCAGGAGGTCAGCACCCGCGACTTTCTGGCCGAGTACGGGGCGGACCTGACTCCCACCATACTGTTTCTCGATCACAACAAGCGCGAGATCGCCGAGAGGCTGATCGGGCTGCTGACTCCCGACTACTATGTCTACTATCTGGAGCGGACCATCGAGACGGCCATCCGCAACATGGCCGGGTAGCCGCCTCACGGGTTGCTCCCGCCTGCGATCCCTTCTCTTCACGATTCCGATCCTGCTGTTTCCGGTGGGCGTTCCGGCACAGGACACGCCGCACCGTCTTGCCCCCGACCCCGCGCTGGAATACAACGTCTCGCCCTATGTGGCGAAGCATTCCGGAGAGCCGATTTTCTGGCGGTCCCTGGAGCCGGAATCCTTCGAACTGGCGCGAACGCTCGGCCGCCCGGTGCTGATCTCCAGCGGATATCTCTCCTGCTACTGGTGCCACAGGATGGCTAAGGACAGCTTCGCCGACCCCGATCTCGCCGAGTACGTCAACACCCATTTCGTTCCGGTGGTCATGGACCGGGAAGTGCATGTCGAGGAGGATCGCTCGCTCCAGGACTTCATGCAGGAGACCCGGGGCATTTCCGGCTGGCCGGCCACGGTCATCCTGACTCCCGAAGGCTATCCGGTATTCGGGTATGCCTACACCGACCCGACATCCATGAGGACGTCGCTGGCCGAGTTCATCGAGGCATGGAGCCGCTCGCCCTCGGTCCTTTCCGATTCGGCCCGGGCCGACAGCGAGCGCCGGCGGAACGACCGCTCGTCCCGGGACATGCCGGTCGAGGGCCTGCGGACCCTCGACCTCCTGCTGGGATTTCTCGAGCAGACGAATGCCGCGTCCGATCCCGAATTCGGGGGCTTCGGTTCGGCTGCCAAGTTTCCCTTTGTCCCGCAGATGGCCGCGCTGGTGGAATTGTCCGCCCTGAATCCCGATCCGGGGGTCATGACGTTCATCGCCGCCACGCTGGATGCCATGCTCGATTCCGCCATCGTCGACCCGATCGAGGGGGGCGTGTTCCGCTACAGCGAAACGAGATCGTGGGACACGCCGCATTTCGAGCAGATGCTGTACAGCCAGGCCCTCGTGGGGAGGCTGTTCCTGCGCGCGTCCGCGGTGCTGGCGAGCGACCGGTACCGGGATGCCGGATTCAGGGTGCTCGATCACATGGCGCGCAGCTTCAGGCTGGAGAACGGGTGGTACGCCTCCTCGCTGTCCTCCGTGTCCGAAGACGGGATCGACGGCGGATACTACCTGTGGACTCCGGAGGAGCTTCGGGAAGTGCTGGGCCCCGACTGGAAAGAGAAGGTGGACGACCGGCTGCCCGGCCGGGCAGCCATCCTGGCCGCGCCCGCATCCGGCGCAAACGGGGTTCGGAGCGCGCTCTTGGAGCGGCGCACCAGCCGCGAGCGGATCCGGGACGACAAGCCGGTCCTGGGCTGGAACGGCCTGGTGCTCTCGGCCATGGCGTACGGCGCCGCGCTGGATTCGCGTTTCGTGCGGTATGCCGAGGAGCTGGCCCGGCAAGCCATGCTCGAGACCCGGGATCTCGCCGCTCCCGTGGTGGCGGGCGATGGCGGAAAGGAGATGTCGACCCTGGAATCCTACGTCCAGGTTGCGGGCGGGCTGATCGACTGGTGGCAGCTTTCCGGAGACCGGGACGTGCTCGAGCGGGTCCGCGATCTGCTGGCCGAGAGCCTGTCCAGATTCCGCGAGAACGGGCGCTGGATGGAGGCGCGGGCCCTGTTGCCCGAGGCCGGCATGGCGAGGATCGCGATCGCGGACCGCCAGATTTCCTCTCCGTCGGGCGAGTGGTACCGGCTGGCCGCGATGCTGCTGGCCGTCGATCCGGGGATGGCCGATCCCCTGCGCCGGACCGTGGAGGAGATGGAGGCGGTCCAGTCCCGGCTGATGCGCGAGGAGGCGTTCTATCACGCCACCTTCATTCTCGCGAGACTCATGAGGAGCATGGCCGAGCGGTCATGAGGGATTGATAGGCGACGCCGGATAACGGAAGATAGGGGTTGTGGACACGACGGACAAAACCTCGATGTCGGCCGCATACCGGCCGCTCTACACCTGGCTGCTGATCACCGGGACGGTGCTGTTCGCCCTGTTCCTGCTGTGGCGATACGGATTCATCGACCAGGTTCTCGAGGCGGACCGCACCGGGCTGTCGCTGGCGATCGGGATGATTTTCCTGTTGTCCTGCGGCTATCTCGGGGTCAGCGCACTCAGGTTGTCGCGAATGCATTGCCGGTTCCTGCTGCGCTCGCGCGGCGCCCAGCAAGGCCCCGGCCGCCGGTCCGGCGACTTGAATGCCGTGGATGAATATCTGGATTTGATGTTGGACAGCCACGGCACGGACTCCCGTCATGTCGACGCGATGCATGCGTGGCTGGCGGAGCAGGTTCACAAGGGACATCGTCTGGGCTGGTTCATTTCCGACAGCCTGATCCGGCTTGGCCTGGTCGGCACCGTGATCGGGTTCATCATCATGCTGGGGTCGGTCTACAGCATGCAGGGCGACGAGATTTCGGCGCTTCAGGACCTGCTCTCGAGCATGGGCGGCGGGATGCAGGTGGCCCTGTACACGACCCTGACCGGGATCAGCCTGTCGCTGGTCCTCAGCGTCTATTGCCGGTATCTCGATACCGGTGCGGACGAGTTGGTGGGCCAGGTGATTCGGCACGCGGCCGGTTCGGGACGGAAGGGCGGTGAAGATGGGCAGCCTGTACCTGAAGCGAAGTAGGCGCATCTCCCAGGTCGATCCGTTCATCGACCTGCTGTTCAACTGCCTGCTCGGATTCGTTTTCCTCTTTCTGGTCGCCCTGCTTTACATCAACCCCGAATCCAGGCAGGCGAATATCGAGAAGAAGGCCGAGTACATCATCTCGGCGACCTGGCCCGAGCTGCTCAAGGACGATATCGACCTCTGGGTGAAGGGTCCGGACGGACAGATCGTGTCCTACCTCAAGCGCGATGCCGGCTGGCTTCATCTGGACCGGGACGACCGTGGCGTGGTCAACGACACCATCCTCATCAATGGAGAGGAGAAGATCGATCCGATCAACCAGGAGATCGTGACGATCCGCAAGAAGCATGTCGGGGAATACATCGTGAACCTGTATTTCTATGATTCCGAGACCAAGGATCCGGTCGCGGTGGATGTTCGAATCGACCGGGTCAACCCGAGGTTCGAAAGGATTTTCGAGAAGAACGTCCTGTTGCGCGGCGTCGATCACGAACACACGGTGGTCCGTCTGAATGTCGGCGCCGACGGCCAGTCCGAGACCTTCGATGACCTGCCGGCGATTCTGACGCCCTATCAGCTGGACCACATCCCGCAATGGCCAAACTGACGATCAGCCTCGTTTATCTCGTGCCTCTGGCGATGCTCGCCTCGGCCTGGGCGCACGGCCGGCTGACTCCGGCGCTACGGATCGCGGCCCTGGTCGCGCTGCCGGTCTTCTATCTTGTGCATTGGCAGTTCCTGGAGCGGATGAGCGGCTGGCCGACGGATGTCCGGATTCCCGGTGAGTTCGAGCTGGTCGCCGCCAGCGTGGTCGAGCCCGACCGGAGCCAGGACCGGGACGGCGTGATCTACCTGTGGGTGCGGAACAGGCTGGGAGAGCCTCCGAGATCGTTCGAGCTGGACTACACGCGGGCGCTGCACAGGCAGATCGTCGAGGCGCAGCGCCGCCTCGAGCAGGGCATAAGGCAGTATGGCAGCGCATCGTCCGGCCGGGAATCCGGCGATTCCGGGTCGGCGGGGAGCGGGGGAATGAAACTGGTGATCCGGGATGCGACAGCCCGGATCATGCCGGCCAAGACCTACTGACCGGCCGGTCGGTCGCCGGATCTATGTGCGGTCGGCCAGTCCGGACCATTCGACCGCCCTGTTGCAGGCCAGCCCCACCGCGGCCCGAAGCGCGACGGTGAGCACGCAAAGCGCGATCAGGGCCGCGAACATCAGGTCGATCTTGACCCGGCCGTTGGCCAGCAGCATCAGATAGCCGAGTCCGTTCGAAGCCCCGACCCACTCCCCGATGACCGCGCCGATCGGCGCGTAGACGGCGGCCAGCTTGATCCCCGACGCCAGGGCCGGCACGGCCGCGGGAACCCGGATCTGCATCAGGGTCGAGCGGCTCGGGCTGCGCATGGTGCGGGCCAGATCGAGATAGCCCCGCGGGGTGTTCTGAAGGCCGTCGAGAAACGTCGAGGTGACGGGAAAATACACGATCAGGATCGCCATCGCGATCTTGGAGGCCAGTCCGTAGCCGAGCCACAGCGTGAGCAGCGGCGCCAGCGCGAACACCGGGATCGTCTGGCTCATGACCAGCGCGGGCATGAGCAGCTTGCGCCCGCGCCTCGACATCGTCAGGTGCAGGGCGGTCAGAATACCGGCCGCGACGCCCAGGGCGAGCCCCGCCACGACCTCCGCGGCGGTGATCAGCGCGTGATGGAGAATCAGGCCGGCATGATCGCGCAACGCCGCCGCGACCTCCAGCGGTCCGGGAAGGATGAAGGACTCCACTTCCGTCACCCAGACCACGCCTTGCCACAGAATGATCAGGAACATCCCGGCGAGGGTCGCTTCCCAGATCCTGACCAGGGACGGCCCGCTGCGCTTCGCGCTCACGAGTGCAGCACCGAGAAGATTCGGGCCTGGATGTCCATCACCGATGGGTCGTCCAGTTCGCGGATCGATTCGCAGGGCGGGAGGTCGAAACGGTCCAGGCCGTTCTGGGACATGGCATAGATCCGGCCGCCCAGGCGCAGCGCCTCTCCCGGATCGTGGGTGACGAGCAGCACCGTCCTGCCGCGCAGGGTGGAGGCGGCCAGGGTCTGCATCTGCCGACGGGTGGCCGGATCCAGTGCCGAGAACGGCTCGTCCAGGAGCACCATCGGGGTATCCTCCATGAGGGTCCGGGCCAGCGCGCAGCGCTGGCGCATGCCTCCGGACAGCTGGCCCGGCTTGCTGTCGATGTGGCTGGCCAGGCCGACCTCGCGAATCAGCCGCTCGATCCGGGAGCGGTCGGGCGGCTCCTTTCTCAGCCTCGCGCCGAGGGACACGTTGTGGCGGACCGTGAGCCAGGGAAGGAGCAGATCGGACTGGGCCATGTAGGCGATCCGGCCCTCGACGGGCTGGCGGTCGCTCGCGGCAATGGAACCGGCAAAGGCGCCACCGGTCTCGAGTCCCGCGATCAGCCTGAGCAGGGTCGACTTGCCGATTCCCGAGCTTCCCAGGAGGCAGGTCCACTCGCCGGGGGCGAGATCCAGGGCGAGATTGCGAAACAGCGTCCTCCCGCCGTAGGCGAAATCCCCCTCGAGTCGCAGCCCCGGGGTCATGGCGCCGGCTGGATGCCTTCGGCCCGTGCGGTCATGGACCCCGGCCGCTATTTGCGCGTGATGTCCACGGCCAGGCGCTCGACCGGGCTGATCTCGGGAATGAGTCCGTATTCGTGAAGAAACCGTTCCATGTTCCGGTAGCGGCCGGCGTCGAGCGCGGCCGGGCGCAGCGCAAAGCGGGGCAGGGTTTCGAACCAGGCCAGGCGGTTGAGCTCGTCGTCAAGCTCCGCGGACGTCGAGGCGAAGATCTCCCAGCTTTCCTCGGGGTGGTTGACGATGTACTGGACGGCCATCTCCACGGCGGCCAGAAATCGCGCGATCACCGCCTTGTCGAGAGTTTCCCGGTTTGCGACATAGATCAGCTCGTCGTAGGGCGGCAGCCCCTCCTCCTCGAGATAGAAGCACTTGCCCTCGATGCCCTCGAGCTTCATCTGGTTCAGCTCGAAATTCCTGAACGCGCCGATCACCGCGTCGACCTGCCGGCTCATCAGCGACGGGGACAGGGACCAGTTCACGTTGACCAGCTCGATGTCGTCGAGATCCAGTCCGTGGGGACGCAGGATGGCGCCGAGGAGCGCCTCCTCGACACCCGCGACCGAGAATCCGACCTTCCGTCCGGCCAGGTCCGCGATCGACCCGACGGGCCCGTCCTTGAGCACGAGCAGGCAGTTGAGCGGCGTGGCGACCAGGGTGCCGACCCGCACCAGGGGCAGGTTTTCGGCGACCTGCAGGTGAAGCTGGGGCTGATAGGAAATTGCCAGATCCGCTTCCCCGGCCGCAACGATCTTCGGCGGCACCGACGGGTCCGCGGGGGGAACGATCTCGACCTCGAGGCCCTGCTCCTTGAAATAGCCGTTGTGCTCGGCGATCAGGATCGGTCCGTGGTCCGGATTGACGAACCAGTCCAGGATCAGGGTCAGGTTGTCCATGGACCAGGCGGAATTCGCGCCGAGCAGGGCGATGAGAAAGACGATTTTTTTCATGGTTCGGTTCAGGTGTTTGAGCGTTTCCGGTAGGGCCGGGTGATCTCCAGCCATTTCTCGAGCCGTCGTTCCGGCTTCGGGTTGAGCGTGATGTCGGTGACGACCGAGACGATGTCCGCGCCGTGCTCGAGAGCGGCCCTGGCGCGTTCGGGATTCAGGCCGCCGATGGCGACGAGCGGGAGCGCTCCCGTCCGGGACTTCCATTTAGCGATCCGCTCGAGGCCTTGCGGCGCCCAGGGCATTTTCTTCAAGACGGTGGGATAGATCGGCCCCAGGGCCACGTAGTGGGGCCGGACCGACAGGGCCCGGTCCAGCTCGTCCGGGGAATGGGTGCTGACGCCGATCCCGATGCCGGCCTCGGCAATGGCCTCGAGGTCGGCGCCGTCGAGATCCTCCTGTCCCAGATGCACCGCCTCGCAGCCCAGTTCGATGGCCAGTCGCCAGTGATCGTTGACGATGAGCAGGCAGTCGTGCTGCCGGCATATTTCCAGGGATTCGGCGATCTCCTTGCGGACCGCGCCGACGTCTTCGCTCTTGATGCGAAGCTGGACCAGGCGCACTCCGCGCGGGACGAGCCGCCTCATCCAGCCGCTACTCTGAAGAATCGGATAGAACGGATCCAGCCTCATCCGTCGAGATCCGCCTTCCCGGCCGGGGTTGTCGAGGGATGCGGCATGTCGGAGGGTTCCATGGGTCCGGCAAGATAGGCGTCACGCCCGGCCGCGACCGCGCCGGCGAACGCCCGGGCCATCGCGACCGGGTCTTCGGCCCGGGCCACCGCGGTGTTCAGGAGAACCGCGTCGCAGCCCAATTCCATGGCGCGCGCCGCATGGGACGGCAGGCCGATGCCGGCATCGACGACAATGGGCACGTTCCCGAACCGGGACCTAAGCGTGCGCAGGCCGTACTCGTTGTTCAGCCCCCGGCCGGTTCCGATCGGCGCGCCCCACGGCATCAGGACCTCGCATCCGGCCTGCAGCAGCTTCTCGGCCACGACGAGATCCTCTGTCGTGTAGGGGAAGACCCTGAAGCCGTCCCCGCTCAGGATTCTCGCCGCCTCGACCAGGCCGGACGTGTCGGGATGCAGCGAATCGGCGTCCCCGATCACTTCCAGCTTGATCCAGTCGGTCTGGAACAGTTCGCGGGCCATCTGCGCCGTGGAGACGGCTTCCCGCACCGAGTGGCATCCCGCGGTGTTGGGCAGGATGCTGACGTCCAGCGACCGGATCAGCTCCCAGAATTTCTGTCCGGCCGAGCTGCCCCCGGCCTCCCTCCTCAGGGAAACGGTCACGATCTCGGTCGAGGACGCCCGCACCGCCTCGGCCATCCTGCTCGGGGAAGGGTAGCGCGCGGTGCCGAGCAGCAGCCGGCTGGTGAACGACTTTCCGTAGAATTCGAGCATGGCGTCCTCGGGGTCAGCCGCCCGCATTGGGGGCGACGATTTCAACCCGGTCTCCGGGCCTGACCGCGGTGTCCTGCCTCAGATGCTGATGCACGAATTCCCCGTTCAGCGCCGTGGCGACATGCCGGTGCCGATAGCCGCATTCGACGAGTATCTCGCTCAGGACGCGGCCGGTCACATCCCGGGGGGTTCCGTTGACGATTATGCGCACCGCGGCAACTCCCCCCACCGGCCGTGATCGACCACCGCGTCCGCGGCCCGCACGGCCAGGGCCGGGCCGAGCAGGAAGCCGTGCCGGAACAGGCCGTTGACAAAGATCACGTTGTCCTGCCGGCAGAGTCTCGGAATGTTGTCGTCGAACGCCGGTCGGGCGTCCACGCCCGTCTCGACGATCTGTGCCTCGCCGAACCGGGGATCCAGGATCAGAGCCGATTTCAGCAATTCCAGGACGGAGCGGACGCTGAGCCGCCGGCGTTCGTCGTTTTCGATCAGCGTCGCGCCCAGCATGTAGCGATTCCTCTCCCGGGGCACCACGTAGATGCCCTGGCGCGGATGCAGGAGTCTCACCGGTCTCGACAGGCTGATTTCGTCCGTGTGCAGGATCATCATCTCGCCCTTGACGCCCCGAAGCCCGTGCAGCACGTCGCGCGCGGCGTAGCCCCGGCAATCGATCACGAATTTCGCGTCCAGATCGCGGGGGCGGACGGCCTGCCCGAAATGAACGGCCGCGCCCCGGCTTTCCAGATAGCCGGCCAGCTCCGCAAGCGCCCGGCGCGGATCGAGATGCGCCTCGTCCGGAAACAGCAGCCCGGAGCCCGAAAATTCCTCGAGATCGGGCTCGATGCCGAGAATCTCCTCCCGGTCGACCCACCGGCATTGCCCGCCGAGCCGGGCCAGCCTTGACAGTTCGTTCCGGTCGCGGGGCAGGGCCAGCACCAGACTGCCCTGGCTTGTCACCCCGCTCACGTGCCTCTGCCACCACTCGCGGGCGACGAGTCCCTGCTGCATGACCTCGTATTCCGCCGTGTCCCGCTCGCAGTAGGGGGCCAGCATGCCTCCCGCGAACCAGGAGCAGGCCCCTTCGCCAAGCGTTTCGGAACGCTCGTATACGGTGACCTCGACACCCCGGTCGACCAGCTCGCAGGCGCACGCCAGGCCCGCCACTCCGGCGCCGATGACCGCGACCTCACTCATCCCAGATCCCGTGGAAGTGATGAACCGGGCCGTGCCCGGCGCCGATCCCGAGCCGGTCGGCTGCGCGAATCGCTCCGGCAAGATAGTGGTGGGAGTGCCTGACGGCGTCCTCGATCGATTCGGATTTTGCGAGGCATGCGGCGATCGCCGCCGAATACGTGCATCCGGTGCCGTGCGTGTTGGTCGTGCGGATTCGGGGCGAGGTCAGCCTGACCGGTTTCTGCCGTGCCGCGATCAGCCAGTCGGTGCATACGGATTCACTGCCGTGTCCGCCCTTGACGAGTACCGCTCTGGCCCCGAGCGAAAGCAGGGTCTGGCCCTGGGCCAAGGCCTCTTCGCTGCTTTTGGCTTCGGCAGCGTCGGTCAGTACCGCCGCCTCGGGAAGGTTGGGGGTGATCAGGTCCGCTCTTGGCAGGAGCAGCGCCCTCAGGGTGTCGACCGCGTCGTCGGCCAGGAGCGAGTCTCCCGACTTGGCGACCATGACCGGGTCGAGCACGATATGCCCCCGGTACTCGTCAAGCGCCTCGAAGACTTCTCGGATCACCTCCGAGGACGAGAGCATGCCGATCTTGACGGCGTCGACGTCAAGATCGTCCAGGACGGTCCGGATCTGATCGTGAACCATGCCCTGCGGCATCGTCTCGGCGCGGTCGACCGCGAGCGTATTCTGGGCGGTCACCGCGGTGATGACGCTGGCGCCGTAGACCCCCAGGGCGCTGAATGTCTTCAGGTCCGCCTGAATGCCGGCGCCTCCGGAACTGTCGGAACCGGCGATGGTCATCGCGATTCGCGTTCTTGATCCCGTCTTCAACAAATTCCCGTCTCTGTCGGTCGGCAGGGAAACGAGATTCGCCGGGATTCGGTGGCAGGAGAAAACCGTTTCCTTCGCCAGCATTATCTGGATCAGGTGCGATGGGTCGACATTTGCTGTCTCTCAGCCCGTACGAAGAGCGCCCCAACGGTAGGCATGAGATTATCAGCCGGACGGTTTGTTTGCAAGCTCGAGTCTTGGAGTATCCGATTGCCCGACTGGCGGCATGAATTGCCGCACAGGCCGGGGATGCATGGCTTCGGATCAGGCCCAGTTTTCCAGAAGCAGTCCGTCCACCCGCCGAAATTCCTTCAGATTATTGGTTACGAGCGTCAATCCCTCGCTTCTGGCATGAGCGGCAATGTGCATTTATTTGACCCATATCTTTTGGCCCG
>VYGS01000143.1:28840-46278 GCA_009841725.1 Gammaproteobacteria bacterium | reverse complement strand
CCTCCGGACGGCTGGCACTGGCTCGGTACCGACGATCAGGCCCGGGACGTGGTGGCGCGGGTCATCTACGGATTCAGGATTTCCGTGCTGTTCGGGTTCATCCTGACCTTGCTGAGTGCGGTAATCGGTGTCGGGGCCGGGGCGATACAGGGATATTTCGGCGGCTGGCTCGATCTGTTGCTTCAGCGTTTCATGGAAGTGTGGAGCAGCATGCCGACCCTTTACATCCTGATCATCCTGGCGAGTGTCGTGGAGCCGAATTTCTGGTGGCTGCTGGGACTCCTCCTCCTGTTTTCATGGATGGGCTTCGTCGGCGTGGTGCGCGCCGAGTTTCTGAAGACCCGAAAATTCGAATATGTCCGCGCCGCCCGGGCTCTGGGCGTCGGGAACACCCGGATCATCCTGCGCCATGTCCTGCCCAACGCGCTGGTCGCGACCATCACGTTCATGCCGTTCACGCTTGCCGGCTCGGTCACGGTGCTGACCTCGCTGGACTTCCTGGGATTCGGCTTGCCGCCGGGCTCGCCGTCGCTGGGCGAATTGCTCCAGCAGGGAAAGGCCAACCTGCAGGCGCCGTGGCTCGGGATGACGGGCTTCGTGATCATCGGGACGATGCTGTCCCTGCTGATCTTCATCGGCGAGGGTGTTCGCGACGCCTTCGACCCGAGGAAGCTCTTTCGATGAGCGAGGCGGTGCTTTCGGTCCGGGATCTCTCGGTCAGTTTCCAGCGGACCGAGCAGGGCGAGCGGCAGGTGACCGACGTGGTTCGCGATATCCGGTTCGAACTGCACGCCGGAGAAACCCTGGCGCTGGTCGGCGAATCGGGATCCGGCAAGTCGCTGACGGCCCTGTCGATCCTGCAGCTCCTGCCCTATCCGTACGCCTTTCATCCGTCCGGATCGATCGTCTACAGGGGCACCGAACTGGTCGGCGCGGACAGGGAGACGCTCCAGCGAATCCGGGGGAACGACATTTCCATGATCTTCCAGGAACCGATGACCGCGCTCAATCCGCTGCACGTGGTCGAGAAGCAGATCGGCGAGTCCCTGGCCCTGCACCAGAACCTGGCCGGGCAGGCTGCCCGCGAGGAAATCCTCTCGCTGCTGGACAAGGTCGGCATCGACGACCCCACGACACGGATCCGGTCCTACCCGCACCAGCTCTCGGGCGGCCAGCGTCAGCGGGTGATGATCGCCATGGCGCTGGCCAACCGGCCGGACATCCTGCTTGCCGACGAGCCGACCACGGCTCTCGACGTGACCGTCCAGAGCCGCATACTGGCCCTGCTCAAGTCGTTGCAGAGCAGTGAAAACCTCGGCATGCTGCTGATCACCCACGATCTGAACATGGTCCGGAAGGTTGCGGACCGGATTCTGGTCATGAAGGACGGACGACTGGTCGAGCAGGGCCGGGCGGCGGCCGTGTTCGCCGGTCCGCAGGATTCCTATACCCGAAAGCTGATCGAGGCCGAACCCCCGGTCAGGAAGTCGCCTGCCGGAGCCCCTGAAACCGTGCTGACGGCCGAGGACGTGAAAGTCTGGTACCCGATCCGGCGAGGGCTTCTCAAGCGGACGGTCGGCCATGTCAAGGCACTCAACCGGGCCTCCCTGAGACTGTCGAGCGGCCGCACGCTGGGCGTCGTCGGGGAATCCGGTTCGGGCAAGACCACTCTGGCCCTGGCCTTGCTCCGGCTGATCGAATTCGAGGGCAGGGTGGAGCTTGACGGCAAGCCGCTGGGTGGCTCGAGCGGCTATTCGATGATGCAGATCAGGCGGTCCATGCAGGTCGTTTTCCAGGATCCCTACGGATCGCTTTCACCCCGGATGTCGATCGGCGAGATCGTGAGCGAGGGCCTCGACGCGCACAACCTGCTCACGGATTCCGCCGAGCGGGACCGCGAGGTGGTGCACATGCTGAGGGAGGTCGAGATTGATCCGGAGGCGCGGTTCCGCTATCCCCACGAGTTTTCCGGAGGGCAGCGCCAGCGGATCGCGATCGCCCGCGCCCTGATCCTCAAGCCGCGAATCCTGTTTCTGGACGAGCCGACCTCGGCGCTTGACCGGACTGTGCAGATCCAGGTTCTCGAATTGCTCGAGCGCCTCCAGCGCCAGTACGGGCTGGCCTACGTGTTCATTTCGCACGACCTGTCCGTGATTCGCGCCATTGCCGACGACCTGATGGTCATGAAGTCGGGGGACATCGTCGAGCAGGGCGAGGCACCGACGATTTTCGCGCATCCCCGCCATCCCTACACGCGCATACTGCTTGAAGCGGCGTTCGACGGCGCCTCGATGACGGGCCTACGCGAGACGGCCGAAGGATAATCCGCCGATCAGCGCGGACGAATCGGCCTTCCCGAGCACGAGGTCCGCGGTTGCCCGTCCCGCTCCCGGCCCGATCCCGAACCCGTGGCCGGAATAGCCGGTGGAGATCACCAGTCCGGGAACGGCGCTGGGCTCGTCGATGACCGGCAACTCGTCGGGCATGGTGTCGATCATTCCCGCCCAGGTTCTTGAGATGCGGATGTCGGCCAGGTCGGGAAACGTCTGGCCGAGCCGTTTCCGGGCCCGCCCGAGCAGGTCGGCATTCGGGGCCGGATCGAGAACCCGTTCGGTTTCGTACGGGGTTCGCCGTCCGTCCGAGCGGCCAGACGGCCCTCCGAGCTCGGTAAAAAACCGCCGCCCCAACCGCACTCTGACAATTTCCTTGGACTGGCGATAGATCGGCAGATAGGACCAGGCGTAGCGCAGGAAGTCGGGAGTCACGGGGCAATCGGCCGTCCCGGCGAAGGCCGCGATGTAGCTTCCATCCGGGCGTCTGCGAAGGCCGAGCCCCCCGCTCCACAGGGCGGGTTTCAGAATGAAGTCGGTCGGCCGGGTCAGCATCACGGAGGAGGCGACCTTGAGCTGGGGAAGGCGGATCCCGAGATGATGGCAGAAGTATCCGCTCCAGGCGCCGCCGGCGCAAACCACCGCGCCGGTCCGGATTCGGCCGTGCTCGGTGGCGACGCCGGCCACCCGTCCCGCCTCCAGATCGATTCCGCGCACCGCGCAGTGTTCCAGGATACGCCCTCCCGACGCGATCGCCAGATCGGCAATCGCCCGGGTGGCGAGGTGGGGCTCGGCGCTGGCGTCGCTGGGCGTGAACAGGGCGTCCCGTTTCTGGTTTCGGATGCCCGGGGCCAGTGCCTCGAGATCCCCGGTCCCGAGCATCCGCGTATCGAGACCGAAATCCCGGGCGTGCTCCATCCATTTCCGGTTGGCCTCGTAGCGCTCTTCCGTCTCGGAGAGATAAAGAGTGCCGTTGACGCGAAAGCCGATATCCCGGTCGATCTGTCCGACCAGGTCGTGCCACAGTTCCAGCGAGCGGATCATGAGCGGGATCTCGGCCGGATGACGCCCCTGCTTCCGGATCAGGCCCCAGTTTCGGCTTGACTGCTCGCAGCCGATCCAGCCCTTTTCGCAAACCACCACATCAAGGCCCGCACGGGCCAGATAGTAGGCGGTCGAACACCCGATGATCCCCCCGCCGACGACAACGGCGTCGGCCGCTTCGGGAAGGTGGGAGCGTGTATTCATGCGCCCGATGTGCGGGCCAGGCTTTCCATGCTTTCGGCAAGCTCGAGGTCGAGTCCCGTCACGCCGCCGCTGCTGTGGGTGGTGAGTTGCACCTCGACGGTCTTGTAGACGTTGCTCCATTCGGGATGGTGGTCCATTTTTTCCGCCACGATCGCCGCGCGCGTCATGAAACCCATGGCCTCGATGAAATTGCGAAACACGAATTTCCGGTGCAGCCTGCCATCGGCGAAGGTCCACGGTCCCGCCGAGCTCTCGTTGAGGGTGTTGAGGGCGGCTCCGATTTCCGGTTCGCCGAGCAGTTCTCTGGACATGTTCGGATTCTCCTGGTGTCAGGGGTTATGCAAACGGCCGGAGGCTGGCCGATGCCCACAGTTCGCCGGTCAGGGCGTCGTTTTCGATCATGGAGCCGATGCATTCGGCGATTTCGTCCGGCTGGATTTTCCGGCCGAGCCCGATGTCCGGCTTGAGATGGTTGTCGAAGTAGTCCGGGTCGACCTGATCCACCATCGGCGTGTCGACGAAGCCCGGATGGATGATCTTGGTCAGCACGCCATGATAAAGGCCTTCCTTGTTCAGGGTCGCGGTGGCACCGCAAAGCCCCGACTTGGCTGCGGAATAGCTGATCTGTCCGCGGTTGCCCCGGGAGGACACCGATCCGATCAGGATATTCACGGCCTGGATGGCCGTGCCGTCATGCCGGCTGCCGGTTCCGTTCAGGCGGTTCCTCCGGGCGATGCCGGCGATCGTTTCCATGGCCCAGTAGGTCGGATGGACGAGGTTCACATCGATCACCTGCCGGAAATCCTCGAGGCGGTAGAGCGCCATGTCTTCCGAATCCGGCCCGGCCCGGACCGCCAGTCCGTCCCGCAGGATGCCGGCCGCCGGTACGCAGATCTCCACCGGCCCGAATTCGGCCTCCATGGTCCTGAAAACGGTTTCCCTGAACGCGGGCTCGCAGACATCGCCGGTGAACGCCTTGATATTGGAATGGTCTGTGGTATTCTTCAACGATTCGGCAATATCCGGGCACGCGGGAGAGATGTCGACCAGGCCGATGGCCCGAACCTGCTTCCTGAGCAGGAACGACGCGATCGATAATCCAATGCCTCCCGTTGCGCCGGTAACCAGTGCGATCTTGCTCTTGATGTCCATGGGTGTCTGTTCCGTTATGCAGCGGGATTCGGTGATTCCGGTGTCCGGGTTCGGCCGGGCATGATATACGATTTGTCGCCGTACCTGGAAGGCATCAGTCGCGTCGCTTCTGCTATAATCCGCCGGTCGCGGGCCTTGCCCGGTCGCACTGCTTCCATGCTGAACGAATTTGCAGAACCAAATTATATTCCAGAATTCAGAGGTTCGTGATGACGGATGAAAATGTCGACAGCGGGCGTCGCCGCCTGCTGACCATTGCCACGACCGGCGTCGGTCTGGCAGGCGCTGCCGGGATGGCGGTGCCATTCGCCGGGAGCCTGCTGCCCAGCGAAAAGGCAAAGGCCGCCGGGGCCCCGGTCGAGGTGGATATCAGCAAGCTGGAGCCGGGCCAGCAGCTGACCGTCGAATGGCGCGGCAAGCCCGTCTGGATCATCCGTCGGACCCAGGAGGCACTGGACCTGCTCGGCGGGATGGCCGACAGGCTGGTCGATCCGGATTCGGAAGGCGACCAGCAGCCGGGCTATGCCCAAAACCCGTACCGGTCGATCCGGGACGACATTCTGGTCCTGGTCGGAATCTGCACCCACCTCGGATGCTCCCCGAAATACCATCCCGAAATCGGCGGCGTGTCGTTCGATGACGACTGGAAAGGCGGCTTTTTGTGCGCCTGCCACGGATCGAAATTCGATCTTGCAGGCCGTGTCTTCGTCGGCGTTCCGGCTCCGACCAATCTCGAAGTCCCGCGACACCGCTATCTGAACGACAGCCGGATTCTGATCGGCGAAGACGAGGAGGCGGCATGAAGGCTCTGATTGAATGGGTTGATGCCCGGTTCCCGCTCGTCAACGTGGCCCGTGAACACCTGACGGAGTACTACGCGCCGAAAAATTTCAACTTCTGGTATTTTTTCGGCAGCCTGGCTCTGCTGGTGCTGGTCCTGCAGATCGTGACCGGTATTCTTCTGGCCATGAACTACAAGCCGGATGCGGACCTGGCTTTCGCATCGGTCGAGTACATCATGCGGGATGTCTGGGGCGGTTGGTTCGTGCGGTACATGCACTCGACCGGCGCCTCGCTGTTTTTCGTGGTGATCTATCTGCACATGTTCAGGGGACTGCTGTACGGATCCTATCGCAGCCCGCGCGAGCTGATCTGGATCATCGGGATGGTGATCTATCTGGCCATGATGGCGACGGCATTCTTCGGATACCTGTTGCCATGGGGGCAGATGTCCTACTGGGGCGCGCAGGTCATCGTGAACCTGTTCGAGACCCTGCCGGTGATCGGCGGACCCCTGTCCGAATGGATTCGCGGTGACTACGTCATCTCCGACATCACGCTGAACCGCTTCTACGCGTTTCACTATCTTGTGCCGTTCATCCTGGCCGGCCTGGTGTTCGCGCACATCGTGGCCCTGCACAAGGTGGGATCGAACAATCCCGACGGGATCGAGATCAAGAAGGGACCGAAGGGCAACCGGTGGAGCGAGACGGCTCCGAAGGACGGCATCCCGTTTCATCCCTACTACTCGGTCAAGGATCTGCTGGGCACGGTGGTGTTCATGGCGGTATTTCTGGGAATCGTCTTCTTCATCCCGGAAATGTTCGGCTATTTCATCGAGCAGCCCAACTACGAGCCGGCCAATCCGCTGAAGACCCCGGAACACATTGCGCCGGTGTGGTACTTCACGCCGTACTACGCGATCCTCCGGGCCATTCCGAGCTTTGCGGGCACGCAGGTGTGGGGCGTGCTGGCGATGTTTGTCTCGATCGTCCTGTTCTTCCTGTTGCCGTGGCTGGATCGCAGCCCGGTCAAGTCGATCCGCTACAAGGGTCCCACCACCCGGCTGGCGCTCGCGCTGTTTGTGGTCACGTTTCTCGTGCTGGGATGGCTGGGCACGCAGGCGCCCACCACCAACCTGACCATCATGTCCCAGTTCTTCACGCTGGTCTACATGCTGTTCTTCCTGCTTTTCCCGTGTTTCAGTTCCGCCGGGCAGCCGTTGCCGCTGCTGGCGAAGGGATTGCTGGCGCTGTCGATTCTGACGGTGGTCGCAACCATCGTTTACTGGTGGGCATTGTGGAGCGGCGGTCCGGCGGCGGTCTACAAGATCGGGTACACCGTGCTGTCGGTCCTGGTGCTGTTCCTGCTGGGGATTCGGCCCCTGTTGAGGGCGGAGCCGGTCAAGCCCGTTCCGGAGAGGTTGACAAAATGAAAATTCGCTTCCTGTTGCTGCTTGTCGCCTGCCTGTATCCCGCCACGGTGCCGGCGGCGGGAGGATCCGGAGCCGATCTGGATCATTACGAATACACGGTCAAGGACATCCACTCTCTCCAGAATGGCGCCAGGCTGTTCGTGAACTACTGCCTGTCGTGCCACAGCGCCCAGTACATGCGGTACAACCGGATGGCCTCCGATCTCGAAATCCCGGAAGATCTGGTGCAGGAAAGCATGATCTTCGACGACACGAAGATCGGCGAGCCCATGACCGCCACCCTGACCCGGGAAGACGGGGAGGAGTGGTTCGGCGTTGCGCCGCCGGATCTCTCCCTGATCGGAAAGCTGCGTGATCCGGAATGGCTGTACACCTATCTTCGGTCCTTCTACATCGACGACACCACCGCCAGCGGATGGAACAACACGGTGTTTCCCAATGTCGCGATGCCGCACGTGCTGTGGACGCTTCAGGGCATCCAGAAGCCGGTTTATGCGACCGAGGTCGATGATCGGGGCCACGAATCCCGGCATGTCACGGGGTTCGAGCTGATCAGGGAAGGATCCATGTCGCCCGAGGAATTCGATCATGCGATGGAAGACCTGACCAATTTCCTCTACTACATGGGCGAGCCTGCCCGAATGGTCCGCATCGGCTGGGGCATGTGGACCATGCTGTTTCTCGCCCTGTTCGGCGTGCTGGCATGGTTCTTGAAGAAGGAATACTGGCGGGATGTACACTGAATAAATCCCTTCACATGGAAGAGAGCAACGACATCGCCGAACTCGACCGCAGATCGTCGATGACCCTGTTGTCGGATCCGGTCGATATCTTCAGCCACTGCTGCCGCGCCGCCCTGTGCGAAAAGGATATTGAACTCAAGGTCGAGTACGTTTCCGAGGAGGAGGATGCCGAGCGGATCAGCGCCCACAATCCGTACTCGGAGCTCCCGACACTGATCGATCGGGAAATCTCTCTGTACGACATGTCGGTGATTACCGAATATCTCGACGAGCGCTATCCCTATCCGCCCCTGATGCCGGTGGATCCGGTGGTGCGGGCCAAGGCTCGGCTGCTGGTGTTCCGCATGACCCGTGACTGGCTTGATCCGCTTCACGGACTGGGTCCCGGGAACTGGCGGAAACCGCCCCGCGTCCTGAAGGAAAGCCTGCTCGGCGGATTTGTTTCCATGGCACCGATCGTCAGCAGCCAGGCCTTCTTTCTCGGCTCGGAGTTTTCCATTGTGGACGCGTACATGGCTCCTTTGCTGTGGCGATTGCCGGCCATGGGGATTCAATTGCCGACGACGGCGGATCCAATCCAGAAATATGCCCGCAGACTGTTCGTGCGCCAGTCGTTTCAGGACAGCCTGAGCGAGGCCGAACGGGCCATGCGCTGACGGGTGTGATGCGACCGTGAGTGCCGAGCGCAAAGACGGATCGGGGAGCGACACCCTGGTCGGCACCAAGCCCTACTTCATCCGGGCCATCCACGAGTGGTCGGTCGACAATGGATTCACGCCGCAGGTCCTGGTCAATACCGAATACGACGGCGTGGTCGTGCCCGAGCAGTACGTCCGGGACCATCGCATTATCCTGAATGTCCACCCCCAGTCGGTTGCACAGCTCGAAATGGGCAACGACGAGTTGTCGTTCATGGCCCGGTTTTCGGGTATCTCGTACCGGCTGTCCGTTCCGGTCGAAGCCGTGATGGCGATCTATGCGCGGGAAAACGGACAGGGCATCGTGTTCCAGGACGAGCCCGAGGCGCCGGCGCCCGGGCCGGAGGCGGATCGGGAGGTGGCCGACAGTGCCGACGACAAGGCTGCCGGACAAAAGCGGCGGAGCGGCGCGCCTCACCTGAAGCTGGTCAAGTGAAGAGTTCCGGTTTCGGATTGTTCCGGACGAAACCGACATACCATACGAGATACTGAGTCATGCAGCAATTCCGCGGTACCACGATTCTGTCGGTGCGCAAGGGCGATCAGGTCGTGCTGGGCGGCGACGGGCAGGTCTCGCTCGGCAACACCGTCATGAAAGGCAACGCCCGCAAGGTGCGCCGCCTGTACCATGACCGGGTTCTTGCGGGATTTGCGGGCGGAACCGCAGACGCCTTCACCCTGTTCGAACGGTTCGAGGCCAAGCTCGAGAAGCACCAGGGCCGGCTGGTCCGTTCGGCGGTCGAGCTGGCAAAGGACTGGCGCACGGATCGGCTGCTGAGACGGCTTGAGGCGCTCTTGGCGGTTGCCGATGCCGAGGCGTCGCTGATCATTTCCGGAAACGGGGATGTCATCGAGCCGGAGCACGGCGTCATGGCCATCGGATCCGGCGGGGACTATGCCAAGGCGGCCGCCATCGGGCTGTTGGAGAACACCGATCTGAGCGCCGAGGACATCGTCAGAACGGGGCTCGACATCGCCGCGAGAATCTGCATCTACACCAACAGCAACCTGACCGTCGAAGTGCTCGACAGCACGACCTCGGCACAGTGAATTTCGACAGGACTCGTCCATCATGACCGAAATGACCCCCCGTGAAATCGTCGAGGAGCTCGACAAGCACATCATCGGCCAGAAGGATGCGAAACGGGCCGTGGCGATCGCCCTCAGAAACCGGTGGCGGCGCATGCAGCTGGACGAGTCCGTGCGCCGCGAGATCACGCCGAAAAACATCCTGATGATCGGCCCGACCGGTGTCGGCAAGACCGAAATCGCCCGGCGTCTCGCCCGTCTCGCCAATGCCCCGTTCATCAAGGTCGAGGCGACCAAGTTCACGGAAGTCGGATATGTCGGAAGAGAGGTCGATTCGATCATCCGGGATTTGATGGACATGTCCCTCAAGCTGACCCGGGAGCAGGCCATGGAGAAGGTCATGTCGGTTGCGGAAGACGAGGCGGAGGAACGGGTTCTTGACGCCTTGGTTCCGCCGGCCCGCCAGGATGCGGCGGACAGCGACAGCGCTGCCCGCCAGCATTTCCGGAAATTGCTGCGCGAGGGCGAGTTGGATGAGAAGGAAATCGAGATCGAGGTGAGCAATCCCAGTCTTGGAGTCGAGATCATGGCGCCCCCCGGAATGGAGGACATGACGAATCAGCTCCAGGGACTGTTCCAGAATCTCTCCGGCCAGAAGACCACCGTGCGCAAGCTCAAGGTCGGCGAGGCGCTCAAGCTGATGATCGAAACGGAGGCCTCGAAACTGGTCAACGAGGAGGACATCAAGGCCCAGGCGCTGGAGAAGGTCGAGCAGAACGGCATCGTTTTTCTGGACGAGATCGACAAGATTGTCGGCCGGTCGAACGAGGGGCATGTCGGGGCCGATGTGTCCAGGGAAGGCGTGCAGCGGGATCTCCTGCCGCTGGTGGAGGGAGCGACCGTCACGACCAAGTACGGCATGGTGAAGACCGACCATATCCTGTTTATCGCCTCCGGGGCCTTCCAGTTGGCCAAGCCGTCGGATCTCATCCCCGAACTGCAGGGCCGGCTGCCGATCCGGGTTGAACTGAGGGCGTTGTCGAGCGACGACTTCGTGCGTATCCTGACCGAGCCGGACGTTTCCCTGACCGAGCAGTACATCGCGCTGATGGACACGGAAGGCGTGCAGCTCGTCTTTGCCGAAGGGGCGGTCAGGCGGATTGCCGAGATTGCCTGGCAGGTCAACGAGCAGACCGAGAACATCGGTGCCAGGCGCCTTCACACGGTCATGGAGCGGTTGCTGGAAACCGTCTCGTTCGAGGCTGCGGACAGTTTCGGGCAGACGGTTGAAATCAATGTCGATTATGTCGACCGGCATCTCAGCGAGTTGGCCGGAGACCAGGATCTGTCGCGCTATATCCTCTAGGTATGGCGGCATGCCGGCTCCGGAATCGCTTGAAATCCGGGCCGAATGCCGTCTCCGACGGTCCGAAAATATTGGCACTCTCGGCAAGAGAGTGCTAAAATAGGCGCATGAACCTGGAAAAAGACGAGGAATCGAGATGACACAAAGTTTATCGACGCCGGCTGATCTGGTAGCGAGCGATAACCTTTCCGGATATCTCCGGGCCGTCCATGCGGCGCCGGTGCTGACTGCCGAGCAGGAGTACGATCTGGCCACGAGATATCGCAACGAGGGCGATATTGATGCGGCCCGGGAACTGGTCGTGTCGCATTTGCGTCATGTTGTCAAGGTTGCCAGGGGGTTCATGGGCTACGGCCTGCCGCTGGCGGATCTGATTCAGGAAGGGAGCATCGGTCTGATGAAGGCCGTGAAGCGGTTCGACCCGAATCGCGATGTCCGTCTGGTCTCGTTCGCGATCCACTGGATTCGCGCTGAAATTTACGATTATGTGCTCAAGAACTGGCGCCTGGTCAAGGTGGCGACCACCAAGGCGCAGCGCAAGCTGTTTTTCAATCTTCGCAAGTCGCGCGCCAAGCTTGGCTGGATGAACGAGGACGAGGTGCAGGATCTGGCAACCAGCCTCGATGTCGATGCCGAGACGGTTCGGGAAATGGAATCCCGGATGAGCGGCACCGACGTGGCGTTCGACGCCCTGGCCGATCCGGATCCGGACAAGCCGTATCTCGCGCCGTCCCAGCATCTCGGAGACATGCGCTACAATCCCGAAGCCGTGCTGATCCAGCACGAGCACGAAACGGAGTCCCATGACCAGTTGATCCAGGCGCTGGAGCAACTGGACGAGCGCAGCAAGGACATTGTCGTCAGGCGCTGGCTGAGCGACGACAAGCCGACATTGCACGATCTCGCGGCGGAATACAGCATCTCCGCCGAGCGCATTCGCCAGATCGAAAAGCGCGCCATGGAGAAGATGAAACGGGTGATCGCGGTTCAGCCCTGACTCTTTCGGGACTCCATCCGTCTCCCACCGTGCGCACAGCAGCATGCGTCGTATCCAGGCGCCTCGGGCCTGACTTGCGGCCGGGGGCGGTTTCCTTTTCCGGTGATTAGAACAGGGATTCCGAGATTTCCGAGGGCTCGCCGGTGTCGGGCAGATTCTGCGGCTCGGTCCCCACGATGTAGTATTCCTCGTAGCCCTCAGGATCGTCGGCAACGGTGACTCGGCCCGTTTCCTTGTTGATGAAGCGCGTCGTGATGCTTTCCGGGATCGGATAGGTCTTTTCGGGATAGTCCTCGATCACCCTTTTCATGTAATCGATCCAGATCGGAAGGGCTGCCGCGGCGCCCGATTCGCGATTGCCCAGAAAGTCGGGCTGATCGAATCCCACGTAGACCGTGGTGGTGACATCCGGAATGAATCCGGAGAACCAGGCGTCGTTGAAATTGTTGGTCGTTCCGGTCTTGCCCGCCAGGTCCGACCGGTTCAGCGACAGGGCCTTGCGCCCCGTGCCTTCCCTGATCACGCTCTGGAGCATGCTTTGCATGAGAAAGGCGTTTTCGGGAGAAACCGTCTGCCTGGCTGGCCGCGGCCCGATCTGAACCGGGTTGAACTCGGCCGGGGCGGATTCGGCCGATGGATCCTCTTCGCATCCGGGGCAGCCGAGTTCGGAGAGGGAAACGATGTTGTTCGCGCTGTCCGCGACCCGTTCGATCAGGTAGGGAGTGGCCAGGTTGCCGCCGTTGGCCAGCACGGCAAAGCTGCCGGCAATCTCCAGAGGCGTGATCTCGGTTGCTCCGAGTGCCAACGACAGGTGATGGGGCAACGACTCGGGCCTGAAACCGAATTTGGAAAGATGCTCGACGGCCGGGTCAATGCCGATCGCCCTGAGCAGGCGCACGGAGACGAGATTCAAGGAGAGGCTGAGCGCCTTGCGCAATCGCGTCGGGCCGAAGAACTTGTTGCTGTAGTTTTGCGGACGCCAGATTCCCTCGAGGTTGTCTTCGACAACGATCGGCCCGGCACTGATCAGACTGGCCGGAGTCAGGCCGTGATCCAGGGCGGCCGAGTAGATAAAGGGCTTGATGTTGGATCCCGGCTGGCGTTGGGCCTGGACAGCCCGGTTGAACTTGCTCAGGAAAAAGTCGAAGCCGCCTGTGATGGCCAGAATCGCCCCGGAATGGGTGTCGAGGCTGACGAGGGCGCCGGAGACATCCGGAATCTGGGACAGCATCCAGGGCGTCTCGCTGTCGGCACCGGGCTGGCGCAGGTACACGATGTCCCCCGGGCTGACCGCGTCGCCGGGTGATTTCAATTCCGGCCCACGCCTGTTGGTCGAGATGAATTTCCGGGCCCAGAGCATCTCATCGAGATCGACCCCGACGACCTCGCCCTCCTCTCCCGCGCGCCCAACGAGGGCCTCGAAACGGCTGTCGTCCACCCTGAGCACCACGGCAGGAACGATGTTCTTGCTGGCCGGATACTCCCTGAGCGCTGTCAGCAGGCTGTCCATGTCGGCAGTCGGGTTGTCGGCATCGAGACCGACCGCCCCGGCGGCCCCCTTGAATCCGTGTCGGCGGTCATAGGCGATCAGGCCGTCGCGAAGGGCCTGTTCCGCCTGCGCCTGGTATTCGCTGTTGATCGTGAGCGTGACGTTCAGTCCCCGTTCGTAGACCGATTCGCCAAAGAACCGGTACAGGACCTGGCGCGCCATTTCGGAAGCATACGGGGCGATCAGGCTCAAATCGTTTTCCTGTCTTCTGGCCGTGATCGGAGAGTTCTTGGCGTTTTCGTAGCTGTAGGTGTCGATTCGGCCGAGATCATGAAGCCGCTTGAGGACATAGGCGCGGCGCTCCCAGGCCCGCTCGGGATTGCTGATGGGGTTGTCCCGGGAGGGTGCCTTGGGGAGTCCTGCGAGCATGGCGATTTCCGGCAGGCTCAGGTTGGCGAGATCGTCCCCGTAGTAGACTCGGGCCGCGGCGGCGAAACCGTAGGAACGATGACCCAGAAAGATCTTGTTCAGATACAACTCCAGGATTTCGTCCTTGGTCAGGGTCCGCTCCATGTTGAAGGCCACCAGGATCTCCTTGAGCTTGCGGGTATAGGTTTTCTCCGGGTTGAGGAAGACATTCCGGGCCACCTGCATGGTGATGGTGCTTGCTCCCTGGGAACGGGACTGGGTCGCGATGTTGCTGATGGCGGCACGCACAAGGCCCGGGAAATCCACCCCGGTATGATGATAGAACCGGTCATCCTCCGTCACCAGTATGGCGTCGATCAGCAACTGCGGCGTCTCGTCGAGGACAACCGGGATTCTTCGCTCCGTGCCGTATTCGGCAATCAGCTTGTTGTCGGAGGTATAGATCCGAAGCGGGATGTTCAGGGGAATTTGCCGGATTTCATCAATAGTGGGCAGGTCCTTGAGCAGCGTGGCCGCATACAGCCCGAGCCCGATGAACATGGTTACGGCGAAGAGGATCCCGAACTTGATCAGCCTGAGCAGAAGTTTTAGCATGGCATTCATGGATTGAAACCGAAATATGCTCTGCTCTCATTGGGCCCGGGAAGTGTGGCTCGGGACCTGGAAGTTGTCTTTTTCGAGGAACCGGTCATGAAGACGATTATATCTGCAAATCTTCGGGAAGACCTTGCCGTCCGGTTCCGGGATAGCGGCGTTTTGATGGTTTTTTGGTTTCCAGAAAACGGCGGGGTGAAGCAGGAGCGTTCCCCTGCCCGACGGAGCGGTGTGTCCGTCTGGATTGGTTTGGCAGACAGCGCATCTGGGCAGGGATCGGAAAGGCAATGGGATATCCAACATGGTCCGGACACATGGTTCAATTGGGGAAAATCCTTGTAAAATGGCGCGTTCCGGCCGACTCATTATCGGGACGGTCGGCATGTATGACGCAGCCAGATCGGGATGTATGGATTCCGGTTCTGGTCCCGGAGAACCCCGCTTTTCCTGAAAAGTGACCAGTCCGGATTGGATGTCGTTTGTGCGGTCCATAGCCAGTAGAATAAAACTTCCTTTGTTTTTGAGATGCGAACAGGTCTACTGTCAGGCATTGTGGTCGTTAGACAGGTGCGAAAGATGAATCAAGACGGGTCGGACTGTCTGTCGAGACGGTCTTCAAGGCGACTCCAAACATTGCGGGAGCGGCAAAATCAAGTTCGATTCGGACAGAATGTCCATTCTGGCTGCTGATCTGCGGACGGGTCCGGCGTTGTCATCGAGCAATATATACCTGATAGGTCCGATGGGGGTCGGCAAGACCACTGTCGGAAAGAAGCTGGCCGAGCTGATCGGCTTTGAATTCATCGATACCGATCAGGAACTGGAGCGGCGAACCGGTGTGACCGTCGGCCACATCTTCGAGGTCGAGGGAGAGCAGGGATTCAGGATCCGGGAAACCCGCCTGGTCGAGGAGATCGGCGCATCGCAGGGCCATGTGGTGGCGACCGGAGGCGGAGCGGTGCTGTCGAGTGAAAATCGTCGATGCATGAAAGCGAGCGGGCAAGTGGTGTATCTGAGAGCGCCGTTCGAGATCCTGTGGAATCGGCTCAAGCGCAGCACGACCCGGCCCTTGCTACAGAACGACGACCCACGCGGAACTCTGGAGGGCATCTTGCGGGAACGCGATCCGGTTTACCACCGGGCGGCGGATCATGTTGTCGAGGTATCGTCGACATCGGAGAAGACGGCTCTCCGGCTTGCCGAATGGCTGGACCATCAAGACAGGGAATCAACATGAAAACCAAAACCGTTCCGATCGATCTCGCTCATCGAAGCTACGACATCCGGATTGCCAGCGGCATTCTGGGCGATGAGCGCGAATTCCTGGACTGGATTCGCGGTCACCAGATTCTGGCTATCACCAATGAAGTCGTCGGACCCCTGTACCTTGAGGAGTTGAAGAAAGCGCTCCCCGGGAAAGAGGTTGTCGAGGTCGTCCTGCCGGATGGCGAGCAGCACAAGTCGCTGGAGACGGTCGCGGAGGTGTTCGACCGGATGCTCGCCGTGCCGCTCGACCGGCAGGTCACGGTGGTTGCCCTGGGCGGCGGAGTGATCGGCGATCTTTCGGGTTTCGTGGCCGCCTGCTATCAGCGAGGGGTCGGCTACATCCAGGTCCCCACGACCCTGCTTTCACAGGTCGATTCCTCGGTCGGCGGCAAGACGGCGGTCAACCATGCGAGTGGCAAGAACATGATCGGAGCCTTTTACCAGCCCTTGCGGGTGATTGCGGATCTCTCGACGCTGCGCACGCTGGAACCGAGGCAGTTCTCGTCGGGCATGGCGGAGGTGATCAAGTACGGGCTGATCAACGATCCGGAGTTCTTTGCGTGGCTGGAGGAAAATATCGGCTCGGTCATGGACCTCGACGAGGCGGCCCTGGCCCATGTGATCGAGCGGTCCTGCCTGAACAAGGCCCGGGTCGTGGAAGAGGATGAGCGCGAGCAGGGCGTTCGCGCTCTGTTGAATCTGGGACATACCTTCGGCCATGCCATCGAGACGGCCACCGGGTATGGTCCGTGGCTCCACGGCGAAGCGGTCGGATTGGGCATGCTGATGGCGGCGCGCATGTCAGCCCTGCAGGGCTGGGTCGGAGAGTCCGACTTTGTCCGGATCAGGAATCTCCTGCGGAAGGCCGGATTGCCGACCGAGCCGTCGAAGGACTTCACTGCCAAGGATCTGCGTTCCGGCATGAAGACCGACAAGAAGGTTCTGGCCGGCAAGGTCCGGTTCATCCTGATGCAGGGAATCGGCAAGGCCTTCGTCTGCGACGACTATGACGAGACGGCCCTGAACCGGACGCTCGAGGAGTTCGCGGCCGGATAGGGGACGGCCGTTCCAGCAGGCTGAAAGACCACCGGGTCGGGGCCGGCTTTCTCCGTGTTGCTGGAGCGTGTCACGAATGCCGGCTGCCCGGGCGGGGGATTCCCCCCAGATGGCCTTTCAGATAGCTTTTCCGTATGTCCTTGTCGTACCGGATGTCGCCATATTCGCTGAACGCGATCAGGGACGATGATCCGGTCCCGGGGTCCCGCCGCTCGGTGACCCACATTTCATCCCGGCGCAGCAAGTGCTGATCCATTAGCAGGAGATCGTGTGCCGAAAACAGCAGTTGCGACCGGGTCGTGTCCGAACAGCGGGCAAGGTATTGCCTGACGAGATCAACGGTCAGGAGCGTATGAAGGCTGCGGTCCATGTCGTCGATGACATGAACTGCGGATTTCCGGTCCCCGGATGAAAGGTCGATGATTGCGGGCAGCAATGCGGCAATACGCTGTACGCCGCTTGATTCCCGATCCAGATCGCGACGGATTTCGGTGCCGTCCGCTTCTCTTCGGACCGCCACCAGTTTGCCGGCGTACGGCATGCCGTCCCGGCTACCCAGCACAAGATTCCGGCCGGACCCCTGCAGGCGGACGAGCCGACTCTCCCCGGCATCGGCCTGAAGCCGGGCCAGTTCCTGGCCTGACAGGGAAAGCCGTTCAGACGGAATGTCCTCGACCTCCAGGCGCTCGATTCCGATGTCCAGTTCCCGCAGCCTCTCGTTCATGGTTTCGTGAAGCGGGTTTCCGCTTGCGGGAAATCGCTCGGGGGAGGTGAACAGGAAATCGGGCGAGATCAGCCGCAGCGTGTTCTTGAACCAGTCGTAAAC
>VYGS01000143.1:28107-28830 GCA_009841725.1 Gammaproteobacteria bacterium | reverse complement strand
AAACCGGCCGGAAGCGGTCCGCGTTCAGCAGGACGGAATGGGTCAGGAAGAGCTGGTTGTCGCGGGTCGAATTGAAAACGAAGCGGAGAAAGCGGTCTCGGGCCAGGGATTTGTGGAAATTCGGCTTGCCCTTGCGACGGCGGTACATCACCTTTTCGCTGGTGCTGGTGATGACCGTGAGCTGTTCCTCCAGCACGGATCTTCCGTTCAGCGAGCCCCTGAACTCGTAGATGATCTCGTCGATCAGAAGTTCCAGTATGAAGTGCGTTGGCCGGGTGCCGTCCGGCGCGTCCGGCAGAAACGGCTGGACGGGAATGGGCTCGTCGGAGTGCGAGGTGCCGTCGACAACCAGCGACCTGACAAAATCCAGGGCACTGAACAACCCGGTCTTTCCCGAGGCGTTGGGTCCGAAAATCGCCGTGACCGGAAGGATTCCGGTCTGGTATTTCGAGAGCCTGGGGATACACTCGCCGTGTTGCCTCTCCCTGCTGGCGATCATCGAGAGCGTGGCCCGGTCCCGGAACGACATCCAGTTCTCAAGTGAAAACCTGATCAGCATGAGCGATATGTGTACGCGATATATCCGCTTTCATTGATATTTTATATGCAAAAATGTGTAATATAAAGTATTAATATGAGAATTTATTTCATTAAAACTCGGAAAAATATAATTCTGCAGAAAAATCCATGGACACGAACGTCACCTCCTGCAGCAATCCCTAT
>VYGS01000143.1:0-28097 GCA_009841725.1 Gammaproteobacteria bacterium | reverse complement strand
CCCCTCGCAAGGCTGTCCCGGGCGGCTCATTGGCATCGATTCGGTTTTTCGCATGTCGGATCACGGTGTCGGTCCTGCTCCTTTTGGCGGCATTGGCGGGGACCGGGACGGCGCATGCCGGCGAGAGCGATGCCGCGGTCGACCGCAAGGGTGCCTATGCGGGCATTTTTATGGGATCCGGGAGAACGGGAAGCCGGATCGTCGATATCGACGGATTCGCCAACTGGGGCAATCCCGGCTGGTCGGTGAAGTACGATGAATCGGGGCTGGTCGGCGGGGTCCTTCTCGGCAGGAGGATGGAGCGCGGGAACCTGCCGATTCGGATCGAGTTCGACGCCATGATCGGTGGCAAGACCGCCGTCACGAACCGGCTTGACCCGCGAATCATGGACGAGACCGTCCGGTCCGAGTTCCGATGGGTCGCCACCGCGCGAGCGGGCCTCGAGCGGCCGCTCGGTCGGGCGACGGTGTTTGCCACCGCAGGCCTGGCACTGGCCCGCATCAGGAACTCGGTGACCGATATCGATTACAGCCCGGACGGGCCGCCGTGGGTGGATTTCGACGATTCCTTTCGAAACGACTCGACCGAGACGGGATGGGTCCTGGGCTTGGGAATCGAGGCCCCGCTTGCCGAGGCTTCGCTGATCAGGCTTGAGGGGCTGTACATGGATTTTGGACGAAGCATGCATGTCGTCAACCATTCCGGCGATGGTCGGTGCGGGCCCGAAGGGGTCCGACGACCCTGTCCCTACGCCATCGGGAACGAACTCGGCATTGTCCGCCTGGCCTTTATCCGCCAATTCGGACCGTAGGCGGAATTGAAGACAGGATACGGTGCCGGCCGGGGCATTCGAGTATATTTGGCTTGCTCGTGCGCATGGGGTTTCTGGCCACGTCCTGAAGGAACCGAGCCGCTCCGGCACGGGTTTTCCGGTTCTTGATAGTCTTTCGGGAAACGACTAACATAGCGGGGTATCCCCTGTTTTCCTGTTGCTATGCCGTTGCCTGCAAAGTTCGGTCTCTATGACCCTGCCAAGGAGCATGACTCCTGCGGGGTCGGGTTCGTGGTCAATGTCAAGGGCGAGCGAACGCATCGGATTGTGGAACACGGTCTGACGATACTCGAGAATCTGGCTCATCGGGGCGCTGTCGGGGCCGATCCAAAGGCCGGCGACGGGGCCGGAATCCTTTTGCAGATTCCCGACAGGTTCTTCAGGGGATGCCTGGATTTTGAGCTGCCCGAAGCAGGGCATTACGGCATCGGGATGGTTTTCCTGCCGAAATCCCGGGCCGATCAGGTCGAGATATGCGGGATCGTGGAGCGGCTCGTCCTGGACGAGGGACAGTCGGTCCTGGGCTGGCGCAAGGTCCCGGTCGACAGCAGTAGCCTGGGCTACAGCGTACTGCCGACTGAGCCCGATATCCGGCAGGTGGTGGTCGGGTGTTCGGCCGATCTCGAGTCGCAGGATGACTTCGAAAGAAAGCTGTTCGTTATCCGCAAGCGGATCGAGAAGTGGGTGGCCGACTCCGATATCCGGGAGAAGTCGGATTTCTATATCACCACGCTGTCGTCTCGCCTCATCTGCTACAAGGGCATGCTGATGGCCGCCCAGGTCGGGGAGTATTACCCGGACCTGCTCGATCCCGATATGGAATCGGCCATGGCGCTCGTGCACCAGCGGTTCTCCACCAACACCTTTCCGACCTGGGATCTGGCCCATCCGTTCAGGATGATCGCACACAACGGCGAGATCAACACGCTGCGCGGCAACATGAACTGGATGGCCGCGAGAAGAAGCACCATGTTTTCCGAGAAGCTGGGCCGGGACATCCAGAAGATCTGGCCCGTGATTCCCGAGGGACAATCCGATTCGGCGGCATTCGACAACGTTCTGGAATTGCTGGTGGCGGGGGGCTATTCCATGGCGCACGCGATGATGCTGCTGATTCCCGAGGCATGGTCCGGCAACACGTTGATGGACGACGATCGCAGGGCGTTTTATGAATACCATGCCGCGCTGATGGAGCCGTGGGACGGCCCGGCCGCCGTCGTGTTCACCGACGGCAAGCAAATCGGCGCCACCCTGGACCGGAACGGCCTGAGGCCGGCTCGCTATCTGATCACGAAGGACGACATGGTGGTGATGGCGTCCGAGATGGGCGTGCTGGACATCCCCGAATCGGCGATCAAGGAAAAGTGGCGTTTGCAGCCCGGCAGGATGTTCCTGATCGATCTGGAAAAGGGGCGGATCATCGGGGACGAGGAAATCAAGCAGGAGTTGTCCGGCCGGCATGACTACCAGAAGTGGCTGGATCGCACCCAGATCGAGCTGGGCTCCCTGCGCATCTCGGTCGGCGCCATGTCGCCGGATCCGGCAACGCTCCTTCAGTTGCAGCAGGCCTATGGATATACGCAGGAAGACCTGAAAATCCTGCTGCAGCCCATGATCGCGAATTCGGAGGAGGCGCTGGGATCGATGGGGACGGACGTGCCCCCGGCGGTGATGTCGAACCGGCCCAAGCATCTTTCGCATTACTTCAAGCAGAATTTTGCCCAGGTCACCAACCCGCCGATCGATCCGATCCGGGAAGAGCTGGTCATGTCCCTGCTCACATTGATCGGTCCCCGGCCCAACCTGTTCGGCCTGGACGATGGCGGCCACCAGATGCGGTTGACGGTGCCGCAGCCGCTGCTGACGAACAACGAGCTGGAGCAGATTCGCCAGATCGAGGATCACACCAATGGCGCGTTCAGGACCAAGACGCTGTCGCTGTGCTTCCCGGTCAAGTGGGGGCCCGAAGCGCTCGAGGCGGCGCTCAAGAGGTTGTGCGAGAAAGCCGAGCATGCCGTGCTGCAAAGGGGATTCAACATCCTGATCCTGTCAGACCGCGGCATGGATGCGGACAACGTCGCCATTCCGGCTCTGCTCGCCACCTCCGCCGTCCATCATCATCTGATCCGAAAAGGGCTGCGAACCGAGACCGGACTGGTGGTCGAGACGGGCGCGTGCATGGAGGTCCATCATTTCGCGACCCTGACGGGCTATGGTGCCGAGGCCGTCAATCCGTACGTGGCATTCGATACCATCAACGGGATGCTCCGCCGCCTGCCGGACAGGCCGACATTCGAGGAAGCCCAGAAGCGGTATATCAAGGCGGTCAACAAGGGGATCAAGAAAGTCATGTCCAAGATGGGCATCTCGACATTCCAGTCCTACTGTGGCGCGCAGATCTTCGATGCCGTCGGACTGTCGGAGGAACTGGTTGACAGGTTCTTCACCGGCACCGCATCGAAGGTCGGAGGCGCCGGCCTCGACGATATCGCGTCGGACATCTATGTCTGGCACGAACAGGCCTACGGCAACAAGCCGCTGTACCGCAGCATGCTCGATGCCGGAGGCGATTACGCCTATCGGATCCGTGGCGAGAAGCATGTCTGGAACCCCGAGACCATCGCCAACCTCCAGCATGCCGTGCGGGGTAACAGCCGGCAGCGGTACCGCGAATTTTCCCGGATGGTGAATCAGCAGGAGTCCGACCTGTACTACCTGCGGGCGCTGTTCGAGTTCGACTGGGCGCAGGAACCGCTGGATCTCGATCGGGTCGAGCCGGCTTCGGAGATCGTCAGGCGATTCTCCACGGGCGCGATGTCCTTCGGCTCGATCTCCCGCGAGGCCCATTCGAACCTGGCTGTCGCGATGAACCGGATCGGCGGCAAGTCGAACACGGGCGAGGGCGGAGAAGAGGAGTCGAGATATCGCCCTCTGGAGGACGGATCCGGCAATCCCCGCCGTTCCGCCATCAAGCAGGTGGCCTCGGGGCGGTTTGGCGTGACAACCGACTATCTGGTCAACGCGGACGATATCCAGATCAAGATGGCACAGGGGGCCAAGCCCGGCGAGGGCGGCCAGCTGCCCGGGCACAAGGTCAGCCAGCAGATTGCCTCGGTCCGTCATTCGACGCCCGGCGTGGGACTGATCTCTCCGCCGCCTCATCACGACATCTATTCGATCGAGGATCTGGCGCAGCTCATATTCGATCTCAAGAACGTCAACCCCGCAAGCCGGATTTCCGTCAAGCTGGTCTCCGAGGTGGGGGTCGGCACCGTGGCCGCCGGCGTGTCGAAGGCGCACGCAGACCACGTCACGATTTCGGGCTACGAGGGCGGGACCGGCGCCAGCCCCCTGACCTCGATCAAGCATGCCGGCTCCCCCTGGGAGATCGGTCTCGCCGAAACCCAGCAGACGCTGGTTCGCAATCGCTTGCGCGGCCGAATCTCGGTGCAGGTCGACGGCGGGCTGAGAACCGGGCGGGATGTGGCCGTGGCCGCATTGCTGGGCGCCGACGAATTCGGTTTTGCCACCGCGCCGCTGATCGCGCAAGGCTGCATCATGATGCGCAAGTGCCATCTGAATACGTGCCCTGTCGGAATCGCCACGCAGGACCCCCGGTTGCGCAAGCTGTTCGCAGGACAGCCGGAACATGTCGTCAACTACTTCTTCTTCGTGGCTGAGGAGCTCCGGGAGATCATGGCGAAAATGGGATTTGCGACCGTCGACGAGATGATCGGGCAGGTCGACCGCCTGAAAACGCGCAAGGCCATCGACCACTGGAGGGCCAAGGGTCTCGACTACAGCCGGATCCTGGCCCGGGAGAAGGTGGAGCCGGACGTCGCGATCTACAACCGGGAGGCCCAGCAGCACGGGCTTGAAAGCATCCTCGATCACAAGCTGATCGAATCGGCTCGCCCGGCGCTGGAGTCGGCGTTGCCGGTCATCATCCACACGCCGATCCGCAATACCGACCGCACCATGGGGGCGATGCTCTCGGGCGAGATCGCGAAACGCTACGGCCATGGCGGACTGCCGGACAACACCGTCGTGATCAAGGCCAAGGGGACGGCCGGACAGTCCTTTGGCGCCTGGCTGGCCCACGGAGTGTCCATCGAGCTTGAGGGCGAGGCCAACGATTATGTCGGAAAGGGGTTGTCGGGCGGACGGATATCGATCTTCCCCCCGACCGACACCGCCATGGGCGACCGGCGGGAGAACATCATCGTCGGCAACACGGTGCTCTACGGGGCGATTTCTGGCGAATGCTACTTCAGCGGCGTGGCCGGGGAACGTTTTTGCGTCAGAAATTCCGGGGCGGTCGCCGTGATCGAGGGAGTCGGCGATCACGGATGCGAATACATGACCGGCGGCGTCGTGATCTGCCTCGGCCGCACCGGGCGGAATTTCGCGGCCGGAATGTCGGGCGGAATCGCGTATGTCTATGACGAGGACGGGGACTTCGCGAAAAAATGCAACATGCAGATGGTTGCCCTCGAGGGCGTGGACCCGGACCGGCCCGCGGAATCGGTCGACAACCTGCTGGAAGGAGACGAGGAGCGGTTGCGCCACCACATTTCACGTCACCTGAAGCTGACCGGCAGCCCGATCGCCCGGGCAATTCTGGATGACTGGGACGCATCGAGAGGACGCTTCGTCAGGATCATGCCGCACGACTACCGCCAGGCGCTGGAGACCCTCTACGCCGAGTCCGCCGAAAGCGAATACAGGGTCCAGCATGGGTAAGGTCACCGGGTTTCTGGACATCGAGCGCCGGGACAGCAGCTACGAGCCGGCCAGCGAGCGGGTCCGCCACTTCAGGGAGTTCGTGATAGAGCTGTCGGAAGACGAGTTGCGCGATCAGGGCGCGCGATGCATGGACTGCGGTATCCCCTATTGCCAGAGCGGCTGTCCGGTGAACAACATCATCCCCGACTGGAACGATCTGGTCTATTCGGGCGACTGGCGGCGGGCGAGCGAGGTGCTTCATTCCACCAACAACTTTCCGGAATTCACGGGACGGGTGTGTCCGGCGCCCTGCGAAGCGTCATGCACCCTGAACATCCAGGACGACCCGGTCACGATCAAGAGCATCGAGAAGAATATCGCCGAGCGGGCCTGGCAGGAAGGCTGGGTCGAGCCGGAGATTCCCCGGCACCGGACCGGCCGGAGCGTCGCGGTCGTGGGATCCGGCCCCGCTGGCCTGGCCTGCGCCCAGCAGCTGGCCAGGGCCGGCCATTACGTCTCCATCTACGAGAAGCAGGCGCGCAGCGGAGGACTGCTGCGCTACGGGATTCCCGACTTCAAGCTGGACAAGCTGCTGATCGATCGCCGCATGGCGCAGATGAAGACCGAGGGCGTGCGGTTCCATTCGGGAATCCATGTGGGTGTCGATCTGCCCGTTTCGTATTTTCTTGACAATTTCGACGTGATCGTTCTGGCCGGAGGCGCCGAGGAACCGAGAGATCTGGACGTGAAGGGCCGCAGTCTGTCGGGGGTGCATTTCGCGATGGACTATCTCCGCTCGAACACGTGGCGCGTCCAGGGACTGGACGTTCCGGATCACGAGTTCATCTCCGCAAAGGGGAAGAATGTCGTGGTCATCGGCGGGGGCGACACGGGTTCCGACTGCATCGGCACCTCCATACGCCAGGGGTGCGAATCGGTCACCCAGATCGAGATCCTGTCACAACCCCCGGAGAAGGAGGACAAGGGACTGACATGGCCGAACTGGCCGCACAAGATGCGAACTTCCTCGTCCCAGGCGGAGGGATGCGAGCGCATCTGGGACGTCAAGACGCAATCGATCGAGGGGGACGATTCGGGTCGGGTGTCAACGTTGCAATGCATCAAGGTTGCCTGGGATCATGCAGACGGCCAGTGGAGCATGAAGGACATCCCGGGCTCTGGGTTCGCCCTCAAGGCCGATCTTGTTCTGCTCGCCATGGGATTCGTTCATCCGGTCTACAAGGGGCTGCTCGAAAACCTGGGGATCGAGGTCGATCAAAGGGGCAATGTGAAGGCGCCTGAAAACGGGGCCAACGCCTACCGGACAAATCTTGAAAACGTGTTCGTGGCCGGCGACATGCGGCGGGGGCAGTCCCTGGTCGTATGGGCCATTCACGAGGGCCGCCGATGCGCCCGCGCGGTGGACATGTTCCTGCGGGGAAAGAGCGATCTTCCCGGCTGAGCGCATCGCTTCCGTTGACATGTCCGGCGCCCGATCATGAGGGATCGATACCTAAGAGCGCTCCGGCGCCAGCCGGTCGACCGGACGCCCGTGTGGATCATGCGCCAGGCGGGCCGGTACCTGCCGGAATACCGGGAAGTCAGAAAGCGGGCGGGGGACTTCCTCACGCTCTGCAAGACCCCCGAGCTGGCCTGCAAGGTCACGCTCCAGCCGCTTGAGCGGTTTGATCTGGATGCGGCGATCATATTTTCCGACATCCTGACCATTCCCGATGCCATGGGGCTGGGACTGACTCTGGAGGAAGGCATGGGACCCCGGTTCGAATTCCCGATTCGTTCTCCGGGTGAGATCGAGAAGCTGCCGCGGGTGGACGTCGAGGCCCGGCTCGACTATGTCATGCAGGCGATCCGCATGACCCGGCGCGAGCTGTCCGGCAGGGTGCCCCTGATCGGGTTCAGCGGCAGCCCCTGGACCTTGGCGACCTACATGGTCGAGGGCGGCAGCAGCAAGGAATTCAGGCATGTCAAGGGACTGATGCACGATCAGCCCGACGCCGCGGAACTGCTTATGAAGAAGCTGACGGAGTCCGTGTCCGACTACCTGCGCGCCCAGGCGACCGCCGGTGCGCAATCGCTGATGGTTTTCGACACCTGGGGCGGAGTGCTGGCGGAGCCGGACTATGTCCGGTTTTCGCTCGAGCCGATGATTCGGATCGTCGAGAACCTGAAGGCCGATCCGGCTGTCTCGGACATTCCGGTCACGCTCTTTACCAAAGGCGGAGGAAACTGGCTGGAGCTGATTGCGGCGTCGGGATGCGATGCGCTCGGGCTGGACTGGACGGTTTCACTGGCGAGCGCCCGCTCGCGTGTCGGCCACCTCGTGGCCCTGCAGGGAAATCTGGATCCGACCGTTCTCTACGCGTCCTCCGACAAGGTGATCGCCGAGGCGGTCCGGATACTCGAGGATTTCGGCGATGGGGACGGGCACGTTTTCAATCTGGGGCACGGAATCCATCCGGGCGTCGATCCCGAGCGGGTCCGGACGCTGGTCGATGCGGTCCATCGGGAAAGCGCCCGATAGGAGTCATTCGGTCGCTTTTCCCTGGCTTTTCCCGAACTGCTGAAGCTGCTCGTCGGAGGCCTTTCCCTGGTACTTCGCCTTGTACTCGGGAAACGGCATGCCGTAGATGATCTCCCGGGCTTGGTCGTAATCGAGCGCGATGCCGCGGGATCCGGCTTCCGACACGTACCATTTCGAGAAGCAGTTGCGGCAGAAGTAGGCGAGATTCATGAGGTCGATATTCTGGACCTCGGGATATTTCCGTAGATGGCCGACAAGCTTGCGAAAGAGTGCGGCCTCGATTTCCGTTCGGTTCTGGTCGTCGATTTCAGGGATGTCGGACATGGCGGCTCAATCGGGTTGTGGTGAATACTGACAGGTATTTTACCCGGCATCGCGCCCTCACGGCCAAGTCTCCTCTCGCGTGAGGTGCCATGTTTGATTCAGGCCGGCACGTCCATCGACCTGCCGGGGATCCGGAATGTGGCGCAGCTTCGGTTTCAGGTCGTTTCGTCTGCGGATCGGACGGGTCCGCAATTCCTCGGCCGGAGAAGAGCGGTGCCGGAGGGAATGGCTGTGCTAGAATTGAACAATGGGTGGTCCGACACTACAAGAATTGGCGCGGCACCAGGCCGTTGAAGAAAAGCAGCTCAGGGAGTCCGGGTTCATCGCCCCGAAGCGGTTCCGGCGCTCGCGCAGGCGGTCCGGGGTTGCACAGCTCAAGCGGCTCTTCGGCTTTCTCTTGCGCCACAAGCTCGCGGTATTTTTCGTTGCCGGCCTTGCCGTGGCCGTCCTGATCGCGCTGTTTGCCTGACGCCCCGTCCGCGACAGCGCGGTCGGTTCCGGATTCAACCCTCCCGCCGACAGTCCGAAAAGCCGGTTTCGACCCGCCGGATCCGCACCATTCCGGCAGAGTCGATTTGCTATACTTTGCCCCAGGAATCCGACCAGGGAATACCGCTCATGTCATCTGCAAAGATATTGGACCAGGCCCGCTCCGTCATTCAGATCGAAGCGGATGCCATAGGCGCCTTGCTGAGCAGGCTTGACGAGAATTTCGCCCGGGCCTGCCGGATGCTGATGGAATGCCAGGGCAGGGTGGTGGTGATCGGGATGGGCAAGTCGGGACACGTCGGCGGAAAAATCGCCGCAACGCTGGCCAGCACGGGCACTCCGGCATTCTTCCTGCATCCGGGCGAGGCGAGCCATGGAGACGCCGGGATGATCACGACCGAGGACCTCGCCTTGACCATCTCGAATTCGGGCGAGACGCTCGAGATCGTGACCATCATTCCGATCATCAAGCGGCTGGGGGTCAGGATGATTGCAATGACCGGAAATCCCGATTCAACATTGGCGGTCGAGTCCGACATATGCCTGGATGTCAGCGTGGAGAAGGAAGCGTGTCCGCACAATCTCGCGCCAACGGCCAGCACCACTGCGACACTGGTCATGGGGGACGCCCTGGCGGTTGCCGTCCAGCACCTGCGCGGTTTCTCGATCCAGGATTTTGCCCGGACACACCCGGGCGGAGTGCTCGGCAAGCGCCTGCTGCTGTATGCGCGCGACCTGATGCATACCGGAGACGAGCTGCCCCTCGTGGGTCCGGACATGACGCTGGACGAGGTGCTGATCGAGATGTCGTCAAAGGCGCTGGGCATGGTGGGAATCGTGGACGACGGCGACCATCTGCTGGGGATGTTCACCGACGGGGATCTTCGCCGGGCCCTGGAGAACGGAGTGGACATCTATTCCCGTTCCGCGGGCGAGCTGATGAACCGGGACCCCTACACCATCGGGGCCGATACGCTGGCCGAGCAGATCGTCGGGATCATGCGCGAATTCGCCAAGCACGGCCCCCATGCGCTCAATGGCGTATTCATCGTCGACAAGAAGAGCAGGGTGGTCGGGGCACTCAATACGCACGACCTGCTTCGGGCCGGGGTGATCTGATCCGGTGACCGGCGGCGCATTCAGCAGGGACAATCTGTTGCTGGCCAGCCTGTTCCTGGCCCTCGTCCTTTTGAGCGTCTGGATGCAGACCCTGCTGGTGTTCGAACCGCAGCCGGAGACCGCTCCCTTCAGCGAGAGCGATTCGGATTACTTCATGCAGAACGTTGTCGTGAATGGCAAAGACGCGGACGGAAACCGGTACCGGATCGAGGCCAGGCGGCTGGTCCATTATCCGGCGCGCGACGGCTCCTCGCTCGAGTTTCCGCGAATTTTCCAGTTCGATCCCGGTGGACAGGTCCGTGAAACCGCGGCGGACACGGGATGGCTGGACAATGAGCGGCAGATCGTGACCCTGACGGACAATGTCCGGATCCGAAAGGGGGGTGCGGGCAATGCCGGGTTCTCCGCCACCGCCCGGGAAATGGTGATTCATCTGCGCAATCCGGGAGCGAATCCGTGAGAATGATGAGTGCGGTGGCGGTTCTCGCCGCCTTGACGACCCTCAGCGCATTGGCCCTGGACGGTGATTCGGATCAGCCTGTCAGGCTGGATGCCGATTACATCGAGATCGACTTCAACACGGGAGAGCGGTTGTACCGGGGCAACGTGGTTCTTCGCCAGGGCAGCATCCGGATTGACTGCGATGAGATGAGAACGCATTACACCGACGACGATGAGCTTGACAGCGCAGTCTGCACGGGCAACCCGGGAATCTTCAGGCAACAGCCCGAAGGGGAAGGGGGTGAGATGATCGGCAGTGCCATGACCATCACCTACGACCGGAAGAAGGAGATGGTAACGCTGACCGAGGAGGCGAAGGTGGTACGAGGGCGCACGACCGTCGACGGTCATCTGATCACCTATGACCTCGAGACCGAGAAGTCCGTCGTGCAAAGCGTCAGGGCGGTGTCCTCGCAGGAATCGTCGCAAGCCGGCGGCGCGTCCGCTGATTCGGAAGCCGAGGTGTCGCCGCGACCGAGCATCGTGATCCAGCCGAGGGTCGATCCCGATGACTAGCGGTGCCCGGGCCGGCTCCGAGGACGATCTCGTATCGAATGACCCGGAGCAGTGCCTGACCGCCCGGAATCTGGTCAAGCGGTACCGGAACGCGGCGGTGGTCAAGGATGTCAGCCTGGATGTGGCAAGCGGCGAGATCGTCGGCCTGCTGGGACCGAACGGGGCAGGCAAGACCACCTGCTTCGACATGGTGATCGGACTGGTGCGGCCGGATTCGGGATCGGTGCTGCTGGGGGAGTCCGACATATCCGGATTGCCGATCCACGATCGTGCAAGGCGCGGCATCGGCTACCTGCCCCAGGAGCACTCGGTTTTCAGGAAACTGACGGTGGAGCAGAATATCCTGGCGGTGCTCGAGGTCGCGAAAAGGCATGACAAGGCGACCCGGTCCGGGATTTGCGAGAAGCTGATGGAGGAGTTCGGAATCCTGGAATTGAGAAACAAGCCCGCGATCCAGCTGTCCGGAGGCGAACAGCGCCGGGTCGAGATTGCCAGGTCGCTGTCGCTGGAGCCGGCGTTCATTCTCCTGGATGAACCGTTCGCCGGTATCGATCCCATTGCCGTGAGGGATATCCAGGACATCATCCGGAAGCTGAAAGCGCGCGGCATCGGGGTGCTGATCACGGATCACAACGTTCGTGAAACGCTGGGCATCTGCGACCGGGCCTACATTCTGCATGAAGGCTCGGTGCTGGTTTCCGGTCCGCCCCGGGTGATCATGGAGGATCCCCGGGCGAAATCCGCCTACCTGGGCGATGATTTCAGGATGTAGAGGGATGCCGGACCAGGCGACAGTGATTGCAGGTACGCCTCAGGCCAAGGCTGGACAATCGATGTTTTCACAGTGCGTCAAAGCGGACAGATTGCGTGCTACCAGACCGGATAGTTTATTTACTGGCTACAGGGAGGGGTCTCGAACTTGACGGGTATCCGGTATGGCAATACCATAGTGATAAGGGCATGTCGTGACATGACCTTCAGTGGCCTGTTTCGTGTTTTGGGGCAAGTCCAAACGCGGCATGGTGCCGAACCGCAAACGCATCGCCATATGGAGAGTACTCTATGCAAGTTTCAATCAGCGGACATCAACTTGACATAACCGAATCCTTGCACAACCATGTATCTGAAAAAGTGGAAAAAATCATACGGCATTTCGATCACGTCACCAACACGCACGTGGTCCTGCATGTCGAGAAGACCCGGCATATCGCCGAGGCCACCATCAACGCCAAGGGCGCGATGATTCATGCGTCGAGCACGGCAGAGGACATGTACACCGCGATTGACTCCATGGCACACAAGCTGGATCGACAGGCGCTGAAGCACAAAGAAAAGATCACGGACCACCATCGAAACGATTCCGGTCTGAAACGTCGATCGAACTAGATGAGCATGCCTTCCCGGAGCGTGGCAGGAAGCCTTCCGTTCGACGGATCTCCCCGACCGATGGATTATCTGGACCCGGCCCACGTCGTCGTTGATCTGGACGTGTCGAGCCGAAAAAGGCTGTTCGAGGAAATCGCCAGGGTCGTGACTGAAAACGGTTCCGGGACTGAAATCCAGGCGATGCTGCCTCTGACCCCTGAAAGAGTGTTCGAGACACTCCATGAAAGGGAAAGGCTGGGCAGCACGGGAATCGGCAAGGGAATCGGCCTGCCGCACGGGCGGCTGAAAAACCTGTCGGAGCCGATCATCGCGATGGTCCGTCTGGAATCGCCGATCGAATACGCCGCACCGGATTGCGAACCGGTCTGGTTCATCGTCTGCCTGCTGGTTCCCGAGGATGCAAACGAGGTGCACCTGAACCTGCTTGCGGAGTTGGCGAAGCGCCTGGATGATTCCGGATTCGTTTCCCTGATCAGGGAAGCGAAAACTTCCGACGAGATCATGCAGCTGTTTTCCGGCGCCTGAGACAGGAAGATCCCCATGCGATTGGACGATCGTCGAGTCTATCCTGTCGGGCAGCCGACCGGATTGCCCGAATCCGGAAAAGCAAATCCGGCGCTTCTCGGAGTTTGCGTCAGGCGCCTGATTGCGTGACCGTACCGGATCTGATCATCATCAGCGGTCTTTCCGGCTCGGGAAAGAGCGTCGCGTTGCAGTCGCTGGAAGATGTCGGCTACTACTGCATCGACAATCTTCCGGTCGGCCTGCTTCAGGAGCTCTCGGTAAAGCTGTCCCGGGACATCGATAACGGAAAAATCCTTGTGCAGGGTGTTGCCGTCGGCATCGATTCGCGCAACAAGCGGTTTCTCTCGGAGATCGGTGAGGCTCTGGACAGGCTGACCGAGTGCGGGATCGGATACCGGGTCCTGTTCCTTCAGTCCGAGGACCAGATCCTGCTCAGGCGCTACAGCGAGACCCGGCGAAAGCATCCCCTGACCGACCACGTCACTCCTCTTCTCGAAGGCATTCGCCTTGAGCGGAAACTGCTCGAGCCCCTCCTGAACCGGGCCGAAAAGGTGATCGACACAACGGGAACCACCCCGCATGAACTGAGAAGCCGGGTACGGGACTTTGTCGGCGGAGGCGGTGTCCGGGGACCGCTTCTTCTGATCGAATCGTTCTCGTATCGGCACGGCCCCCCGAGGGAAGCGGATTACGTGTTCGACGTGCGCTGCCTGCCGAATCCGTACTGGGAGGAATCCTTGAGGCCGTTCAACGGATTGGACAAGCCGGTCCAGGACTATCTGGGAGGGCGTCAGGAGGTCAATGACATGGTCGGGCAGATCCGTGATTTCCTGAAAACGTGGCTGCCGGGATTCGTGAAGGAAAACCGTTGCTACATCACCGTCGCCATTGGCTGCACCGGCGGACAGCATCGCTCGGTCTACGTCAGCGACAGGTTGTACGACGGATTCAGGAATGAGTCCATGCCCGTGCAGATCCGTCATCGGGACCTGGGGCACAGAGCGCAGGACGATGCGGGTTGAGAAGAGCATCCGGGTAGTCAACAAGCTCGGACTGCATACCCGGGCGGCCGCCAAGCTGGTCAAGCTGTGCGCCGGATTCGGCAGTTCCGTCTCCCTGTGCAACGGACAGCGTACCGCCGACGCCAAGAGCATCATGAGCGTGATGATGCTGGCCGCCTCGCAGGGCACGGATCTTGAACTGGCGGTCGACGGTGACGATGCCGAGGAGGCAGCAAGGAAGATTGCATACCTGTTCGAGAACTGCTTCGAGGAAGACGAATAGGTAGCCGGTCCGATGTTCACGTTGCACGGTACGGGAGTTGGATTCGGGATTGCCATCGGTCCCGCACGCCTGATTCGAAGACCGGGGCAGGAGGTTCCGGAGTACGGCATACCCCCCGAACAGGTCGAGGACGAGGTGCGGCGCCTGCATGACGGGGTCAGATCGGCGATCGAATGCCTGAGCGTCTACTACGAGCAGATCTGGAGGGAAAGCACCGAGGAGGTCCATGCGATTCTGGATGCGCACCTGTTGATGATGAAGGATCCGATGCTGACCCGGGAATCGGCCTCGATCATCCGCGAGCGTCAGATCAACGCGGAATACGCGCTGCAGATCCATTCCGAGGATCTCGAGGCGATTTTCAGGAACATGGACGATCCGTACATGCGGGGCAAGGCCGACGACGTGGCCCAGGTCATCGGGCGCATCCAGGACGAACTGCTCGGCCAGCATGCCGGCCAGTCGTCGCTGGAGGGAATCGTCGAGGGGGAGATCATCGTCACCCATGATCTCATGCCGGCCGACACGATCGACTTCAAGAAATATCGTGTCGGCGCCTTTCTGACCAACCTGGGCGGGCCGATCTCGCACACCGCGATCCTGGCCCGCAGCATGCAGATTCCCGCGATCGTCGGTCTGCACGAGGGGATCCGCTATCTCAAGACGGGCGACATGCTGGTTATCGACGGCAAGCGGGGTGTGGTGCTGGTGGATCCCGATGAAGCGGCTCTGGACGTCTACCGCAAGCGTGCCGAAAAGATCGAACGGGCCCACCAGGCCCTGGACGCTATCGTCGACAAGCCGGCCACGACCCTGGACGGCCATTCGGTGGCCCTGACGGCCAACATCGAATTTGCCGAGGAGATTGTCGAGAGCATCGCCCGCAACGCCGAGGGCATCGGCCTGTACCGGACCGAGTCCCTGTTCATGAACCGGAAGGAGTTTCCGGACGAGGAGGAACAATTCGGCATCTACTCGACGCTTCTGGGAAAGACCGGCCGACCGGTAACCATCCGCACCCTCGATCTGGGTGCCGACAAGCAGGTGGACGGCGGTCGCCAGAGCATGAGTCCGGCAACCAATCCGGCGCTTGGACGGCGGGCGATCCGGCTGTGCCTGCACGACCTGACCCTGTTCAAGCCCCAGTTGAGGGCGCTGTACCGTGCCTCGGTCCATGGCGAGTTGAGAATCATGATCCCGATGATCTCGAACCTTGAGGAACTGGATCAGCTGTTCGTGCTGCTCGGAGAGATTCGCGATGAACTGGAGGCCGGAGGCCTGCCATTCAGGCCGGATATTCCGATCGGAGGGATGATCGAGGTTCCGGCGGCGGCGGTGGCGGCGGACCTGTTCGCGAGGCGGCTGGATTTCCTGTCGATCGGAACCAACGATCTCATCCAGTACACGCTGGCGATCGACCGGATCGACGACGAGGTCAATTATCTCTACGATCCCCTGCACCCCTCGATCCTCCGCTTGATCAAGTCGGTCATCGATGCGGGCAATGCGGCCGGCATCCCGGTTTCGATGTGCGGAGAGATGGCCGGAGATGCTGCCTATACCCGTATCCTGCTTGCCATGGGGCTTCGGGAACTCAGCATGGATCCGGCGGTGATCCCGCAAGTCAAGCAGAAAATCCGGTTGACCGACATCGGGAAGATCGAACCGATGGTGGGGGAGCTTTTGTCGGCCGGAGATTCCGGCCGGTATCGGGAACTGATCGAGCGGATCGAGATATAACGATGGGGGTTTTCCCGAAGGGTTGATAGGGCATCGGCAGGAGATTCGGCGAAATGGATGTCCGGCGACAGGCGACTGATGCGTGCGAGAGATCGATCAAACGGTTGCGGATATTTTCCGAAGCGAGAGCCTGGGAGAAACGGTGGATCGGCATCAGGAAGCCCGAGTGGCTTTCAGTCGGGTATTTTTGACATGCATCCGGATTAGTCGGCTTTTACTCTGCATGAATATCTGTTATGTTTCGTTTATTGCGAATAAATCAGGTCAGATTTATTCTAAAGACAGCAAGAATCAGCTTCGGATGCTTGAGTCCGAGGCTCGGAGGCAAGACGAGATATGCACAGCGCACAGGATTATCGAGACTATCAGCAATTACCTGATTCGGAAGATATTCAACTGGCAAAGGATGGCTCTTCTGAACTGAGCAAACTCCTCAGTGAAAGGCCCGAGACGGATCATGCCGAGGTGACCGTGGATGGCCACGAAATGATTTTGCCTCGCCAAGTGATTCTTATGCTTCGCGACTTGCTCACGAGTCTGGCAAAGGGAAACGCTGTGAACATTATGCCCATGCATATAGAAATAACAACTCAAGAAGCGGCCGATATTCTTAATGTCTCCCGGCCTTTTCTGATCAAGCAGCTTGAGCAGGGAAAGTTACCCTTTACTAAAGTGGGAACGCATCGCCGAATCCGGTGTGATGATCTGTTCAAGTACAAGAACAAACTCGAGAAACAAAGCCGAAAGGCCATGGACGAACTGGTTCAGCAGGCGCAACAGGACAAAATGGGATATTGATGGGATTTGTTGTTGTATATGATGCCTGCGTCTTATATCCGGCCCCATTAAGAGACCTGTTGCTTGAAATTGCGATTTCAGGCTTGGTGTCCGCAAAATGGACAGATGCAATTCATGAAGAATGGATTCGGAACCTGCTTGCTAAACGGTCGGATCTTGAAGGAAAACTGGAGAGGACCAGAGTGCTGATGGACAAGGCAGTGCCTGATGCGCTGGTTCAGGATTTCGAGTCTTTCGCCACGGGCCAGTTATTGCCTGATAAAGATGATCAGCATGTGCTGACAGCTGCAAGAAAGTGCGGTGCACAATCAATTGTAACGTTCAATATAAAGGATTTTCCGGCCCGTATCCTCGCACAATATCATATTGAAGCCATTCATCCAGACAAGTTTATTGAGGGCCAGATGGGAATAGACCTAAAGAAAGTAATTGCTTGTGTGAAGCGAATTAGAGCACGATTGAACAAGCCGGCAATAAGTGCTGAGAGCTATATAGCGATTATTGCTGATCAGAAGTCGCCAGTAACAGCACGCAGGCTAAGTGAATATATTGATTCGACATAGAACTTTTCCACGGCGCACTGAATAATTCAGGGTCAAGATCGCTCAATCTTTCTTGTCAAACAGGTCACCAAAATGCGGGTCTGCTGAGATTGGGCGACCGAAATCGTTGAAGCACTGCTTGCAGGATATGAAATGCGAAAAGCGGTGTGACTGACAGAAAGATTCAGGGGTGGAATCCCGGAGCGTTCAACGGTACTCCCGTGTCGTTCGCGGTCAGATAAACCTCCAGTGCAATCAGGGCTTCATCCTCAACCGGCAATGGCGCTGCGCCGCTTCGAATGAAGCACCGGCGGTATTGTTCGTGCAGGGAGATCCAGCCGAAGCCGGATTGCGATGCGCGCTTCAGACTGTAGAGTGGAAATCCCGCTGTCTGTCCCAGCGCCGCGCTGATCAGTTTGCCGCGCAGGCTGTTGCCCGCATTCTCGACATGGCAGCCGGCGCAGGAGTAGTTGTATTGCCCGCGTCGAGCCCAGAACATCTTGCGGCCGAGGGCGTACAGATATTTCAGAGCAGGATTGTCGACATCAATCTGGATCGGCTCTCCGTTCGCCTGTTCTCGGAATACGCCGACCAGGGCGTTGAATTCGGGTGAACCGGGCATGGGCGACGTCCGATCCTGAAGATCCAGGCAATCAAGTATTGCCCGCTCGACCGTGATAACGCGGTCATTCAGCACATAGGGAAACTGACTGGCTGACGGGTACCGGGACATGCATGTCCCGAGCGTGATGCCGTTATAGGTGCGGTTCCATTCGGAGCGGGCAGGAATCAGGGCATGCTCGAAGGGCGGCAAGCGCTCCAGAAAACGCAACGTGGTGCCCCGCAATGTCGATTGCGGCAACGAATAGGGACCCTTGTTGAATTTCTCCAGCGGTACGGAAGGGAACCGTTCAAGAAAGAACTCCTGGAACCGCCGGATTTCCGGACGAATGTCGATATCCGGGGACTGGGCCCGGACTTCTCCTGGCGACAGCGCGAAGAGCAGAATCGCCAGGGTGGCAATCCCCGATCTGAAACAAAGGCGTCTCATGTTTCCCGGTAAAGATTCCTGTCGCTCAAGAGGGCGACTGTGCCCTGTGCCATCCCCGTGACTCCGGATGAATCCGTCCACTCGACTCTGACCACGTCGTCATTCCCGAGCGATTCGAGGTGGACTCCCACGAGGGGATTGCGGGAGAAGCCGGGCCCGCACTCGACAGTCGATACCGACTGATCATTGACGCTGAAAGTCACGCGAGCGACATGCGGGTCGCCAACCAGCCATCTGCCCCGGTTGTGCCGGATGGAACAAAGTATGTCGAAGCCGCCTCCGGCTGCCTCTGCCCGCAGGATGGTACTCAGGGGGAGCCGATCCCTGAACTCCTCGCGCCAATGGACGTTGTGGCGGGGCGCGATCAGGCGAACCGGCCTCGAGTTTCGGAAAAGCTCGCCCTGGCGCAAGGCGTAGCACGTCACCAGACTGTCCCGGTCCAGGCGGAATGCGCCGGTCATCTCGCGATGCGGGCGATGGGCCTCTTCCGTGACCAGCAACAGCGGCCTGGCATTGCCTTCAACGAAAACGGCAAGTCTTTCGGTATTCGACGCGACAATCCGAAACGGCACGACCGAGGCGTTGACCGCTTCGACAGGCACATCGATGCGAAGGCTGCCGTCCTGACCACTGTCGGCGGTTTGAAACAGCTCGATCAGGACCGAGTCGATATCCCTGGAGCGAAATACGGTGTTCGGACCGGGACTGGCTACGACAGGCACGGACCAGATGCCCGCTTGCATCACCCCGGTGGCCGACAATGCGCAGTAGCCGGATCGGATCAGAAAATCTCTTCTTCCTCGCATGATCGGCTACAGGCTCGACAGGAACACGGCAATCCGGTCGATTTCGTCGTCGGACAATATCCGATGCTTCCCGTAAGGCGGCATTACGGTGTCGGGAAATCGCGTGCCCGGATCGTTCAGCAACTCGACGAGTCCGGATCGTTCCGGATATTGCTCTGCGATGTTCTCAAGGGCCGGACCGATGTTGCCGGACGGGCCCAGGCCGTCGGGCAGACCCTCGGCGATCACATGGTGGCAAGCCAGGCAGTCGCCCTTGTTCGGAGCGATCATGAGGCACCATCCGGCAATTCGGGGTTCCATGTCCACGGTGCCGAGGATATTGCAGGTCGCCGGATCCGGCAGTTCATCCGACAGGGCCGTACCGATGCCGGGAAGCGGGGCCGTCCACAGGGCGAGAGACAGGAGGCAGGGGATCGCGGATGCGGGCTTCAGCCGGACCCGCGATGGCTTACCGGTCGGGCAGCGAAGCGCGGCATGCATTGCGAAATGGCGGTACACGGTCTGTTCGCAGCCTCTACTGGATCTTGGCTTCCAGCTCCTTGATCCGTGCGGTGATGCTCTGGCCCAGATAGCCCTCCTCGTCCGTGTTTCGCAAGGCCCGCTTGAGAACCGACACGGCTCCGCCGTAGTTGCCCATCAGAACCAGGTATTCCGCCTTGGACTGGTCCGCTTCGGCATGCTGATCGAGTGCCACATGAATCTTGGTCTGGACCTTGTACAGGACCAGATCCTCCGGGTGTCTGCGCAGCTGTTTGCGGATGTGCCGACGGGCGAGTTCCGGCTGGTCGTTTTCGAGATAGGCATTGGCAAGATAGTAGCTGATGTAGAGCTCTTCCGGATGCTTCTCAAAGATGTTCCGATACCGCGCGATGGCGGCTTCCGGCTCTTCCATGGCCAGTTCGATCTGGGCGTGCAGCGACTGTATCCAGGGATGATCCGGATAGCGCCGGGAGAGCGGCCGGATGAGGTCCAGGGCGTTCGCGAATTCCCTTCGCTCGTGCAGGACGACCGCCATGCCGTAATCGGCCGCTTCGCGCTCAAGTTCGGATTCCGATTGAATCTGGTCCCTCAAGTAGAGGAGCGGGTCTTCCTGCCGGACGGTCAGCAGGGCCCGGATGCGGGCCCTGGCAAGATGGTAGTCCAGGCTGTCCGGATAATCCCGTTCGGGATAGGCGGCCGCCCTGTCCTGGGAAGCCGCCATGCGGGCGTGGGACATCGGATGGGTTCTGAGAAACTCCGGCACTTCCCGGCCGCTGTGGATCGTGGCGCGGTCGAGTTTCGCGAAAAATTCGGGCATCGCCCTGGGATCGAAGCCGGAATCGGCAAGCAGGCGGATGCCGATCGCATCCGCCTCGCGTTCGAATTCGCGGGTATATGCCAACTGGCTTGAAGCGGATGCACCGGCTGCGGCTGTGACTCCCGCAACCCCGGCTTCTCCTCCCACCACGATGGAGGCCAGGATCGCAGCCAGGGTCGGCAGCTTCTGGGCGGCAGTGCGCTCGATCAGCCGGGGAAGATGCCTCTGGGTAAGATGGGCGATCTCGTGCGCAACCACGGCGGCCAGTTCGCTCTCGTTGTCCGCGGTGAGCAGCAGCCCGGTATTCAGGGTGATATATCCGCCCGGTACCGCATACGCGTTGATGGCATTGTCCCGGTACAGGCTGAATACCGGCCTTACGCCTCTCAGATCGCTGTGGGTCGAAATCCGGTCCCCGAGCGACTGGATGTAGTCGTACAAGGGATAATCGCCGACATATCCCGGCGAAATCACCAGCTGGCGATAGAAGGCCTGTCCGATGCGGGTTTCCTCCGCCGTGCTCAGATGCCGGCTTGCGCTCGTTCCGAGTTCGGGCAACCCGGTATTCTGGGCCATTGCGGGAGCGAGCCCGATTACCAGAATCCATAGCCATCCTGCGGCAAGCGTTCTTCGCCTGTGATTCCGCAGGCGGGGCACGCGAATACCCGGATGTCCGTCGGACAGGCGGGGTTTCCGCAGGTCGGTCCGGCACCGGGAGGTCAGTGATGGGGGCGGCATGGAATCTGGAGGAGATTTTTGGAACGGCAGTCGTGTCGAGTATCGCACAGGCACCTGTACGAATCCTGAATTCGCGTGTCGAAGGCCGATGGACCGGTCGGGACATACGGAACCCGGACAGCGATCGTGCTCATTGCCGTCTTCGGGACCGATTGGGCTCCGCTTTCGCGGTCAAATGGTTTCAACCCCGGAATCCGTTCCGATCAGAAGCAGATTCGCCGGGCGCAGTGCGAAAAGGCCCACCGTCACGACACCGGGAATCTGGTTGATCTGACGCTCGAGTTCGACCGGATTCAGGATGTCCAGGCCACGAATATCCAGGATCAGGTGGCCGTTGTCGGTCGTGAATCCGTCACGAAGTTCGGGCTGCCCGCCGTGCCGAACCATTTCCCGGGCCACCATGCTGCGGGCCATGGAGATCACTTCGATCGGCAGCGGAAAGGGTCCGAGGCGGTCGACCAGTTTGCTCTGGTCGGCGATGCAGATGAATTTCTCACTGGCCTGGGCGACGATTTTTTCGCGGGTCAGGGCGCCGCCTCCGCCCTTGATCAGGTGCCGATTGCGGGTCGCCTCGTCCGCACCGTCCACGTACAGGGGGAGGGAGCCGACCTGGTTCAGGTCGAGTACCGGGATGCCCAGCTGGCGAAGCTGCGAAGCCGTGGCCTCGGAACTGGCCACCGCGCCGTCCAGCTTGCCCTTGATCCGAGCCAGAGAGCGGATGAAGCAATCCGCGGTCGATCCGGTGCCGACGCCGATGACATCCCCGACCTGCACATATTCGATCGCGGCGTCAGCAACGGCCTGCTTTTGCGTGTCCTGGGACATGGGGGTCTGGGGCGTGCTGTCTGATCAAAATCTGGGGGAGAGGACAATTGGAATTATAGGGGAATTATGTACACGCGTCGATGCTGCCTGCTGTCCATTCGGGGAGTCAACTCGAGGACGCGATGCGCAGACGCGCAAGGCTCTGCCGCGGGACAATCGGATCGAGGACTATCCAGCCGATGAGCAAGCCAGAGCGGCGCAGCGAGCCGCCCCACCGCATCCCGTCTGCCTTGAAGGAGCAGGCCGCAGGGCTTCGGACATGGCGGTTCACCGCCGGCAATCGACCTCAAGCACCTCCAAGGCCGGAGTGGCCCCGGATTCGATGGCTATCAGCGCAAGGAGAGTACGATCATATGGCTCTTCACGAGAACTAAGTCATGAGCGCATAATGAATCAGAAATCAGTATCCATGGACCCTCAATGAATTTTGTGCTCAAGGTTCCTAGGTTAGGTTCTTGAGGTCCCTAGGTTTGCCACCAAGGTCCCTAGGTTAGACCTTCGAGGTCCCTAGGTTTGCGCCTCAAGGTCCCTAGGTTAGGGAATTGGCAGAAGGTCATCTGAACTGCCGGAGTGTCTCTCCACCAGCCGACATGCCATTGGCAATATCCGAATGCTATGTATGTTGCGAGCTGACAAAAATCTCCATGAGACGATCTTGCGTTTGTATCCCCCAACAAGACAGGAAACCATGCAGGATTCATCTGTCGCATTGATGACCGGCACGGGTGCGCCGTTCAGAAGAGCGATGCGCTCAACTCCGAGACCGCTTTCAGCATGTCGGGATCGTCGGTCAGGGTTTCACAGATCGCGCCCCGGCACGCGACAGGCGGCGAAACGCCACATGCCATCAACTTTGCGGCATGGACCAGAAGACGGGTGCTGGCGCCTTCCTCAAGCCCGTTTCCCTTGAGGTTGCGTGTCATGGCGGCAAACTTGACAAGCCGCTTCGCCATATCTTCGTCAAGTCCCGACTCCCTGATCACGATCTCGGTTTCAAGTTCCGCATCGGGATAGTCGAACTCGATCGACACGAAACGCTGCCGGGTGCTTTGCTTCAGGTCTTTCAGGACACTCTGATAGCCAGGATTGTACGAGATGGCAAGACAGAATTCGGGCGGAGCGCCCAAGAGCTCCCCGGTCTTTTCGATCGGCAGGACCCGCCGATCATCGGCCAGCGGATGGATGACGACTGTGGTGTCCTTGCGGGCTTCCACGATCTCGTCTAGGTAGCAGATTCCGCCGGCCCTTACGGCCCGGGCCAGCGGACCGTCCGACCAGCGGGTCTCCCCGCCGATAATCAGGAATCGGCCAACGAGATCGGCCGCAGTCAAATCGTCATGGCAAGAGACCGTGATGAGAGGGCGTTGCAATCGCCAGGCCATGTGCTCCATGAATCGTGTCTTCCCGCAGCCGGTCGGACCCTTGAGAAGAACCGGGATGCGATTTTTGTAGGAGGCTTCGAACAGGTCGATTTCGTTGCCGAGCTGGGCGTAATAGGGCTCGCTCTGGATTTCGTACTCCTTCAGTTTCAGTTGGGTGGCCATGTTCTTGTCGGGTGTCCGGTTGCAGGATTCGGGACCGGTGATGAAGATACGTTTAAAGAGATGGCTGAGACAGATAGCCGGACCTTGTCGGGATCGATCATCGTGCGCTCCACGGCTGTCGCATCATGTCGATTGACGTGTATGGCTAATGGGTATCCTGATTCGAAACATTATACCGGATTGACCCTTGATTTCGGTTTGGGAGAGTTCGGATGATGTTGTCCGCGACCATCACCAGTGACCCGTGGAGGGCAATGTGGGGTGTTTCTGATCCGGTCGATCAAGCCTTTGCCCGCACCAATACGGTCTGGCCCGTCCTCTTTGATTCGAACCTGCCTGACTCCTCGACCAGTTTGCTGAGATTGGAGCATCCGTAGGTCCTTGGGTCGAAATCGGGATGGGTTCCCTGTATCCGGGCGCCGATTGTGGCGAGATTGCCCCATTCGTCGTCGTCGGGGTGTCCCATCACCTTGATGATGATCGGCACAGCATCCTTCGGATGGAATTTTGTCTGCTTCACGGAGCTCTTGGAGGGCCGTTCTTCCGAGATCTCCTGGGAGTGGAGGTTTTCCAGGTAAGTGAACCGGGTGCAGGCGTTGCGGAAGGATTCAGGCGTCTTTTGCTCGCCGAAGCCATACACAATCAGGCCGTCTTCACGCAGTCGCTGGGCCAGCCGGGTGAAATCGGAATCCGAGCTGACCAGGCAGAAGCCGTCAAGCCGTCCCTTGTACATCAGGTCCATGGCATCGATGACCAGCGCGATATCGGACGCATTCTTTCCGGTTGAATTGGTCCACTGCTGATGCTGCAGTATGGCCAGCGACTCTATGGCATTGTTCCAGCCGGAGAGGCGGGGCCCGGAGAAGTCGCCGTAGATCCTCCTCACATTCGCATTGCCGAATTTGGCGATTTCATCGAAGATGACCTTGGCGTATTGCCAACTGGTGTTGTCGGCATCGATCAGGACAGCGAGGCTGTCGATATCCGGAGTGGTTCGCATGGGCTTTCAGACGGGTGGTTTTCCTCAGTGCTCCGCAATACAGACACTTGGCCGAGCAGACGGGTTGTGAAGCCGATAGTATCGGACCGATTTATGGGATCATACCTGAATCGTGTCTTGAGGGTGTGGCGTAATCCCGGGTGGCATGCGAGAACGGACAATCGTCAAATTGCGGCGGGAGAACCGTCCGTGTCAATCCGGCCGCTCTTCGGGCTGTTGCGCTCGCCTATTCGCTCCTGAGGTATTTTCGGGGCGAGTCGAATCGGCATCACGCCCGATTGCGGTATGGTAAGATGCGACCCTTGTCGAGTCATGCGGCAAGAGGGGTTTTCGGCGTACACGTTCTTCGGGTGTTGACGGCATGCACACGATTGCGACATTGAACAGCATGAAGGCGCGCGGCGAGAAGATTGCCAGCGTTACGGCCTACGACTATTGCAGCGCCTTTGCCGCGAGCGAGGTCGGGATCGAGTTGATCCTGGTCGGCGATTCCCTGGGAATGGTCATTCACGGTCACGACAGCAGCCTTCCAGTGACCATTCACGACATGGCCTATCACATGCGATGTGTCAAGCGCGGCAACAACAAGGCACTCCTGATGGCCGATTTGCCGTTCATGAGCTATTACTGTGAATCCAAGAGCCTTGAGAACGCCGCGGTTCTGATGCGCGAGGGGGCCCAGATGGTCAAGCTCGAAGGCGGGGCCTGGCTCGCCGAATCGACCCGTCTTTTGACCGAGCGGGGCATTCCGGTCTGTGCGCACATGGGACTGACGCCGCAGTCGGTCAATCATCTGGGCGGATACCGGGTTCAGGGCCGGGATCCGGAAAAGCGCCAGGCAATCATCGACGAGGCGCTGGTGCTGCAGGATGCCGGCGCCTGCATCATCCTGATCGAGTGCGTGCCCGAGGCGCTGGGCGAGGAGCTGACCCGGGCCCTTGACGTGCCGGTGATCGGAATCGGGGCGGGTTCCGCCACCGACGGACAGATCCTGGTCTGGCACGATCTCCTGGGCCTCTATCCGGGAAAGAAGGCGAAATTCGTGAAGAATTTCCTCGAGGGAACCACCGGGGGCATTCAGGGTGCTCTCGCTGAATATGTCCGGCAGGTGAAATCCGGGGAGTTTCCGGATGCGAAGCACAGCTATGCCTGAATCCGTCGGGGACGGCCGCGGCGCCCGACGCCGCGCCGGACGGTCGGCGGAGATTCGCAGACCGTGAGCGATCTCGAGCAGGACGGGCTGATCCGGATGTCGCCGGTGACGCTCCTCAAGGCCCGGCTGCCCGACTGCGAGCGGATCAATCCGGAGCTTCTGAAACTGTTCAGGGCGTACCGGGAGGCGCATCCCGGCACCGCGGTCGGCAGCTACGTCAGCCCCGACAACTTCTCGGGCGACATCGAAAATCCGGCGCTGGATGCGCTGAAGACGTTCATCATGGACAGTGTCTACGACATTGCCCGGCACCTGAATCACGACTCTTGGCGGCGCTTCGGCATCAAGGACATCCGGATCGATGTCACGGGGCTCTGGTTCCAGATCTGCAACGACTCCGCGTTTCACGAGACCCATGTCCACGGCAACTGCTCGTGGTCGGGGGTGTACTACGTCCAGTCCGGCAATGCCAGCCGCCACAACGGCGACCGCCTGCCGAACGGAATGCTGAACGGCGTGACGCGTTTCTACGGACCGGATCTCGAGCACAGCGCGGGCGGACACGGGGATTGGGGCAATGTCTATCTTCACGACCACCACGCCACCAGCTATCCTCAGGACGGCACGCTGGTGGTGTTCCCCGCGCACCTCAAGCACATGGCGTTCCCGTACCGGGGAGAGGCCGACCGGGTAATCGTCTCGTTCCATGCCCAGGTCAACGGCACGAAGAGCATCGAGTACAACTACGGGTTCGACTGAACGATCGGAAATGTGCGGTGCGGGTCCGGGCGATGTCCCGGGGAAACGCCTTGTGTGCCGATGGCGAGAGATGCCGGGTCAGTGCCCCGACCGGCCGGTCAAGACCTGAGGCGGACCGTTCGGACGGATGGTGGCCAAGAGGCGCTCTCGACCCGGGCGCACGGCGATGCCGTGCCTCGCGCCGTGCCGGGGTTCCCGGTCAGGATGTGCCCGGAACCTCCTTGAACAGCAGGACGATGTTCTGCAGAAACTCGGATACCCGCTCGGGATTGGACGGCAACTCCACCCATTCGAACTGGCTGATCTTTCTGCCGTAGAATTTTTCCTTTCTCGCGACCCAGCGATGGGACACGTGGACGGCGGTCTTGTTCTCTCCCAGCCGCTCGAAGCGAAGGCGGTACCGGTCAAGGGAGGTGCCCCGCTGGGAAATGGCACTCAGCAACTGCTTGGCAAGCTTCCTGCCCTGCGAGGTTTCTTCATCGACATCCGACGGCCCTTCGATCCATTCCGTCTCCATCAGCCCGGCCTCGGGATTGTGGTTCACGAGATCGATGCCGCTGATTGCCCAGAATTCCATCATCGCTTCCCAGACAAGATCCGCGTCGGAATCGACTTCCAGCCACTGGTTGTCTCCGTCGCCCACGATCCGGGCGCCCTTGACCGGAGGCAGCACCCTGTAGAACTCGGGGTCGAAGCTCGCAATCTCCTCCTTGACCTGGTCATTGGACGAGTTCAGGAGATCCGGCGGCAGCTCCAGCGCCTGGGTGGGGGTCGACTTGTAGATCTGCCCCCGGGGCCGGGAAATCGGTATGCCCCGAACGACCGAGGACCGCCTGGCGTCCGGATCGATTTTTTTCGGGTTGTCCCGGGGGGTGCCCCCGTCCGGGGTGCCGGCGCAGGACGCCAGCAGGAATGAAGTCAGGATACAGATCAGAATCCGGGTCATCTTCGAATGCATTAGCAGGGTGAATTGTTGAGTCGTGACCCAACCGGGCCGGTGGATGCGGGCTTTCGATGGAGCCGTTCTGCCGGGAGGTCGAATCGTCCGCAGTGTCATGTTGGAAAGCGCAATTCTAACTTGATTTCGCAAGGATTCATACGATCCGCTCGATCGTGTCCTCAAATCGTTGCGAGGATTGTTTCGGAGGCGTCCCGCCGGGAGCCGGCTTTCCGAATCCGATCGGACCGGGCGGTGCCGGCGCGTTTTCGGATTCGCCGACTGCCGGGGGCGGATTGGCAATCCTCTCCGAAATTTGACATAAGTGTCATCAATAAAGTTTCCCTGAAGGAAAACGGCTCCCCCCAGCCGCTTGGACTGCCTGAAAAGACGGCCGTAAGATAATGAATAACAAAAAAATCGAATAATATTAAAAAAAGTTAACATTTCTGGAGAATTTATGGTAATATGCCTTTCGTCTGGTCGAGGAATCGGTCTGTTCGCGAAATGGAAACCGTATTTTTGACCGGGCGAATTCTTTAGCAATAATTATTGGAGTTTTTCTCATGCAAAAGACACTAGTGGCTGCTGCGGTTTCTGCCGCAGTGATGATCCCGGTCGGAGCGCAAGCGGACGTGACCGTCTACGGACGGATCAACAACG
>VYGS01000126.1 GCA_009841725.1 Gammaproteobacteria bacterium | reverse complement strand
ATCTTTACCCCCGGGTGCCGGGGTGGTTGCGGGGTTTGGGGATTTTCGGTTGCCGAAGAGCCGGAGCTGGAGAAGCGGTGCCGGGAGTTCAGTGCCGATCGGGGCTACGACCAGGAGGGCTTGAAGAAGGAGTTGTGGGAGAGGCATGGAGTGCGGCCGCTGATCGATACCCGGTTGATGTGGCAGGATGAGAAGCGGGAGCCGGGCTATAATCACTCGGAGCCGATCCTGCGGCCGCTGCATCCGGAGCGGGTGGACACCATCCTGTACTCGGAACGCGGAGAAGTGGTGTGCCGCTGCCCGCGCAGCGCCGAGCTCCGGCCGATGGCGTACCAGGGGTTCGAGGCGAACCGCAACACGCTGAAGTACCGGTGCCCGGCGGCGGCGTACGATCTCGACTGCAAGGGGCGCGAGGCCTGCTTGTCCGACAGCGGCTCGAAGGCTGGCGCCTACGGCCGCATCGTGCGGGTGAATCTGGAGGGGGCGAACCGGAGAATCTTCACGCCGACGCCGTGGGGCTCGCCGTCGTGGAAACGAGGCTACCGCCGCCGCAGCGCGCTGGAGCGGATCAATGCCCGGCTCGACCGGGTGTACGGCTTCGAGGTGCACTTCATCCGGGGCATGGCGAAGATGCAGACTCGGGTCTCGCTGGCCTTGGCGGTGATGATGGCGATGGCGATGGCGCTGGCGAGCATCCGGATCGGCCAGAATCCCCGCATGCGTTCGCTGGTGCGGCCGTTCGAGTTCGCCGACACCGGATAGTCCCCGATCGATTCCCGCCCTCCGGCTGGCCGAGGTCCGCTGGGGCCGCCCCTCGTCCGCTTGTCCGGGGTCGGCCCGATTCAGGTCTCGAATCGCTCAAGACCAGTGAAAAACCCGTGACCGGCACAAAATGCCAAGGCACCGCTGGCCTGGATCGGGCCCACGCACCCCTCCTGGCAATCGTTGCCCCCGAAAAAACCCGACAGCGCACGTCCCTTATTATGTGCAATGTTTGCATAGTCGGACATATGTGTGCTTGATCGAATAATTCAGTATGCCGGCCATAGTAGTCACGATGTAGTCTTGAATAATGGGGATCTTTCCGGCAAACTGTATACATTCAAATCAGAACAGCTAAGGAGGTCATCTATGGAACTTGCACTGCGAGAAGCGAAGGCTCGCCTCTCCGAGCTGGTCGCGGCGGCCAGCAACGGCGAGCGGGCAATCATTACGAAGCATGGCCGCCCGGTTGTTGAACTGGTGCCATGCACTCATCGCCCGGGAGGGATTGATTTTGAAAAACTGGAGGAAACCCGTCGGGAGCTTGGCATTACGGGTGACGGGGAGGGCTGGCCGGAACAATACAACGATCCGGCATTCAGTCGGCAGGTTCTCGGCCTCGACAAATGACGTGATGTCCGGATGATGCGGGTTCTCTTCGACACTTCCTACCTGTTTGACCTCATGGACAGGCCGAGCAGATTTTCCGATTCTGAGCGCATGGCATTGTCGAACACGGGCACGACATTTTATGCAAGTGCGGTATCGATCTGGGAAATGAGGATCAAGTACCATGCCCGCCATCTCTCGGGTCATCGAAAAAGCCATTTCTCCCCGACGGATGTGCTGAAGGCCGTTGAGAGACAAAACATGAAGATTCTCCACATGAGCGCGAATCATGCGGCATGCCCTCTCGAAACACCGCTTGATCACAAGGATCCTTTCGATGAGTTGCTGCTTGTCCAGGCACAGGAGGAGGGCTTGCGACTGCTCACCGTGGACAAGATGCTTGTCAGACATCCACTCGCAATTACCATACAGGAACTTGGAGCTTAGACGAATTCTGGACCCTACTGGGGAAACGAATAGTTGAAGATCAACTTGGCCCGATGTGGTCAAGGCGATCCAGTGCCGGCGTCACTTCATAGGCCTGTCCGAATCCGAGTACAAACCGTCCTTGGCCGGGCCGCAGCCTGAACAGTCGAAAATCCGCAAGCGTGCGGAGGGTCTGGATCACCGCACCGTGGCGTTGTTCCATTCGGTCCAGAACAGCCTGATAGTTCGCATCGTCCGGCTGCATCCGCACGCATTCGCAAGAAAATCCCAGGCGTGTGCGGGCGTAGATCTGGAAGGTCCGGCTTTCGTCTTCGATCAGCAATATGCTCGCCACTCCTGATGACAGGTTGTCCGTATGCGATGACAGGGTGCTCACGAAAACATGGAAATCCCCGTCATCGGAACGATAGAAGGGTGCATAGCTTGCATGCGGCCGCCCATCCTGGGCCACGGTGGCCAGCTGAAGGGACTTGCATCGATCGACGAAATCCCGGACCTTCCTGATCAGTTCCTGCTGGCTTTCGGTCATGCTTTCAATGGACAGTGATAGCGCCGTGGCCTGCTGCCGCAAGGGCAGGATCAAGCACCTCTACCTGATGAAATCGAGTTCGCTCACGATCACGCTGAGCATCGAGAAGTCCAGATGGGCTTCCTGCTGCAACGCGGCGGTTTTCAGATCAAGCGCCCTGATCGACTCCTCGTTCTTCCCGGACCAGATCGAAAGAGCTTCTTCTTCGCTGGAGCCGGTGGAATCGGACAGGATCGTGTCGACGATGTCGGTATGGTGCACTCGCAGGGCATTCAACAGGCTGAACCTTGCTCTCTCGTGCCAGATGTTGTCGACATCGATGGTGGCGACCTGCTTGTAGATCCAGTCGATTGACAGGACATCGGCGACCTCGAAGAAAATCCTGCCGGTACCCGGAACCGGCCTCGAGTGCTTCAAGGACATCTCGACAATGTCAATGCCGTTGTTGAGAATATCCCGACCGGCGATGCCCCCGGCAAGGTCCTTCGGAAAGCCGGACTCGATGAACCGGTTGTAGAGATCAAGATAGCGATCCCGCGCGGCACTGCTCAGAACCGAATCAAGGTTCCGGCACAGCTCAAGATACGGCTCGGCGTATCTGTCGATCAGGGCCTGAATCTCACCGGGATGATCGATATTTCTCAGAATCCAGACGATCGTCGATTCCATCGATCGGCAAAGTCTGTTGAACGCTTCCATCTGCAAGGCGGCATCGACCCGGTTGTCCAGGTCCTCGATTCCCTGTGCCAGTTCCCGGTAGGCGGAAGAATCGCGGGCGATCATGTAGGCCGAGCAGATATGGTGTACCGGCTTGCCGGTCAGATCCTGCACCCGCAGATGGAAGGACGAGCCCATGCAGCCGATCAGGTTGTTGGTGACCTGGGTTGCAATGATTTCCCGCTTCAGGCGATGGTCGTGAATCCGTGTGCGATACTTGTCCCTGACGAGCTCCGGAAAGTAGTCTTCGATTTCCCTGAACAGGTACGCATTGTCCGGAAAATCCGACTCCAGCAACCGCCGGTAGAGGTCCATTTTGCTGTAAGCCAGGACCACGGCAAGCTCCGGCCGGGTCAGATGGCGTCCCTCTGCCATGCGCTCGATCAACTCGTCGTGGCCGGGGAGGAACTCGATCTCCCGATCCAGAAGCCCGTCCTCCTCGAGAAGACTGATCGTGCGGATATGCTGGGACATCAGGTATTTCCCGCTTTCCGCCTCGACGCTGACAATCTGGGTCTGCTGGTAGTTGTTGGACAGGACCAGTTCGGCCACATCCTCTTCCATCTTCGACAGGATCCGGTTGCGCTCATCCATGGAGAGGCTGCCGTCCTGCACCTCCGCGTTCAGCAGGATCTTGAGATTGACCTCGTGATCGGAGGTGTCGACACCCCCGGAATTGTCGATCGCATCGGTATAGCAGCGCCCGCCCAGGGAGGCGAATTCGATTCTGCCAAGTTGTGTCATGCCGAGATTCCCGCCTTCGCCGACGACCTTGCAGCGAAGCTCCGACGCATCGACCCGAAGACCGTCGTTGTTGCGATCCTGGGCATCGGAATGGGTTTCCGAGGATGCCTTGACATAGGTTCCGATGCCGCCGTTCCAGAGAAGGTCCACGTCCGCCTTGAGCAGGGTGTGAATCAGGTCATCCGGCGCATAAGTCGAGGTTTCCGAGCCCAGCGCCTCCATGGCTTCCGGCGACAGGGTGATGGACTTGTCCTGCCTGGAGTAGACGGCACCGCCCCGGGACAGGCAATCCGGATTGTAGTCCGACCACGAGGAGCGGGGCAGGGCGAACAGCCGTTCTCTTTCCTTGTAGCTCGTCTCCGGGTCGGGATCCGGATCGATCACAATATGCAGGTGATTGAAGGCTGCGACGATCCGGGTTTGTCTTGACAGCAGCATGCCGTTGCCGAAGACGTCTCCGGACATGTCCCCGATTCCGACTACCGTGAACGGTTGGGTCTGGACATCCTTGCCGAGCTCTCGGAAGTGCCGCTTGACCGACTCCCAGGCCCCCCGGGCCGTGATCCCCATGCGTTTGTGGTCGTAGCCGGCGGAACCGCCCGATGCGAAAGCGTCTCCAAGCCAGAATCCGTAGCTGTCCGCGACATCGTTTGCGATGTCCGAAAACGTCGCGGTTCCCTTGTCTGCGGCCACCACCAGATAGGGATCGTCATCGTCGAGACGCTTGACACGGTCGGGAGGCGTGATGCCGGTGCCCGCAATATTGTCGGTCAGATCCAGCAAACCCCGGATGAATGTCCGGTAGCAGGCAATCACTTCCTTCTGAATCATTTCGGGTTGGTTTTCCGGTAGTTGTTTGACCACGAATCCGCCTTTCGAGCCGACCGGCACGATCACCGCGTTCTTGACCCGTTGCGCCTTGACGAGCCCGAGCACTTCGGTCCGGAAGTCCTCGTGCCGATCGGACCAGCGCAATCCTCCGCGCGCAACCTTGCCGCCCCTGAGGTGGATGCCCTCGACCCTCGGGGAATAGACGAAGATTTCGTAAAGGGGAGCGGGTTCCGGAATTCTCGGGATGGCTCCGGAATCGAGCTTGAACGACAGGTAGGGCTTGGGCGTACCGTCTTCTCGAGGCTGAAAGTAGTTTGTTCGGACCGTCGCGGCGATGACGTCGGTCAATGCATTGATGATCCGCTCTTCGTTCAGTGTGCTGACCTGACTGAGTTGGTCACGAATCCATTCATACAGGGCCTTGGTGTCCGCTTTCATCTCGACGGGGCTCAGCCGCGCCTCGAACCAGTACCAGATATCTCTTGCCAGATCAGGGTACCGATTCATGGTTTCGATGATCGAATGCTCGCTGTAGCGCAACCTGATTTGCTTGAGGTAGCGGAAGTACGCGCGGAAAACCGAAATCTGGCGCCAGTCGAGTTCGGCCAGCAGAGTCAGGCTGTTGTATCCGTCGTTTTCTGCTCGGCCATTCCAGCATTGGACGAACAGTTCCTCGAATTTCCCGCTCAGAGCCTTGAAATCGAAATCCTTCGAGTCGGCCCGGGCGATATCGAAGTCCAGGAGCCCGAGCCGCTCCGTGTCCTTGCGGTTTATCCGGTAAGGCCGTTCCCGAAGAGCCCGAACCCCCATGTTTTCCAATATCGGCAACACGTCGGAAAGAACGAGCGTGATGTTCTTGCTGTAGATCTTGAACGATGCCCCGGGTCCCTCGATTTGACCGGCATCCGTCCGCTGGGAGGAAGAAAGCCTGCACCGGACCTCGCCCTCGACCATGTCTTCATAGACGGCGATATCGGCGATCGCGCTCTGGATGCTGAAAGACTCCTGGTATGCGACCGGAAAGGCGTTGTGGTAGCCCTCATACAAATCCCGTGCCTCTGCATAGGGTTTGACTCCTTTCAACTGCTCGAAAAGACTGTCGTTCCAGTCTCTCGCGATATTCTGGACATCGGATTCAAGCTGCGCCTGATCGAAATGGACGGGCGTGTCCGGGTCGGTGTGAATGATGTAATGGATTCGAGTGAGTATCGAATGCGAGAAATACACGTCGAATTCGATTTCGGATGCCTGGAACACCACCCGCATGTATTCCTGGATCTTGGCTCTGAGAGCGCTGTTGAACAAGTCGCGGGGCACGTAGACCAGGCACGAATAGAAATGACCGCAGACATTGCGGTGAAGGTGCAGCCGGGTCTTGCGGCGTTCCTGGTTGAGCAGTGTCATGCCAAGCCGGTACAACTCTTCCCGGTCCATCTGCAACAGCTTGTCTCTCGGCAGGGTAGTGAGCAGGGATCTCAATTCCTTGTAGGCATGCCCGTCTCTTCTGAGTCTGCCCTGTTCCAGCGTCCAGGCGATCTTTTCCCTGATGTACGGAATGGACATGTTTTCCTGGATCTGGCTGGCCCTGGCCAGAAAGCCCACCACGCAACTGACGCGCATGGGGCCATCGTTATCGGTGGGAGCATGACGAATCAGGATGCAATCCATGTAGCCGGGAAAATAGATTTCCGCTCTTGCCCGGGCCTTGGTATAGACGGCCGGCACATGATCGGGAAAGGCGATCGGGGGAAGCATCGTCTCGACAACATCGATGCCTTTGTGATGGGCGGTCTTGAGATTGCCAAGCAGGGTTCCTGTGTCGAGTGCCGTTGCGCCGGTGCTGTCTTGCGTCCCCGTTTCGACCTCGCAATATCCGAGAAATGCAAAATGATCATGGTTGATCCACTTGAGCAGATCGCTCAATTCGGAATCCGAATCCGTGCTTTCGATTTCGCCGATGCGGCGATTCACGTTGTCCTTGATGGTCAGCCAGTCTTCGACCGATGCCCGGATCTGCTCTATGACGTAAAGCAAGGCGTCCTTGATGGCCTGATGTTCATCGTGCGGCGTGTACTCGATCGCGCAATGAATGTAGGATTCAATGCGCGGACTCAGCTTCGGGTCGGGCTGATGACCCTCGCTGAACGACCGGGCCTTGTTGTTCCGGCCACGCGCGACCGCGAAGAGCGGATGGAGAAATCGCTCGGGAGTCTTGAAGATGGAATTCAGCTTCATCAGCAGGGAACTGATGAGAAACGGCATGTCGTCGACAACCAGCAGGATCATCGTGTACTCGGTATTGCGGTGCGACGTTCCTTCCGTCTTCTGGTTGTAGGACTCGATGATGACCTGGCCGGGCTTCCTGACTCGCCCGCACTCCCGGTGACGAAGAGCGATCTCATGAAATTCGAGTGCCCTCGACTCGTCGTAATCCTGTCCCGACAGGCGATGGTAGTAATGCCTCAGATAGTCGGTCTCACTGTCTTGCAACGCATTGCCGAGCTTGTGCTGGAGGGTCTCCAGAAATGACTCGGTCACGGTGTTCTTGATAGATTCCATCTCTGATTTGCCAGGTATGATTCAATGCGCTCGCCAATGATTCAGGATGATTCTGAATCTCGACTGTGCGGTCTTGGTTAAATGATAGTGTTCCCGGGTGTCGAATTCCAATAAAATCGCGACATGTAGGAAGTCAATCCGTAGCGTTTTTCGCTCGCAATCCGGTGTCGGGCAATGATTTTTGTTCCCGGTTCCATACGCCGAAGCGCATGATCGGATTGCGCGATACAATAGGCGGAAGATTCGGGAATGCACCCGGTCCCGGATGAAGTCGCGGCACGTTCCGTCTCCGAAAACGGCATCGGGCAACAATCCGCGCAACAAGGACATCAATACAACCAAATCCCTCCAGTAATGAGCATTCTAGCATTTGATATCGAAACGGTTCCGGACACGGAACTTGGCAAGCGCCTGCACGATCTGGATGATCTTGCAGACGAAGAGGTTGCCAAGGCAATGGTGACCAAGCAGGTCCAGAAAACCGGGGGCTCGGATTTTTTGCCGTTGCATCAGCATCGGGTGGTCGCGATCTCGGTTCTCTATCGCAAAGCTGACAAGTCGGTTCGGCTCTGGTCGCTCGGCAGCGAGGACTCCGGCGAACAGGAGTTGATCCGGAGATTTTTCGACGGAATCGAGAAAATGTCCCCGGTGCTTGTGAGCTGGAACGGTTCGGGGTTCGACCTGCCGGTTCTGCAGTACCGGTCGCTGCGCCATGGAATCAATGCCTCCCAGTACTGGGAAAGGGGCGAGCGCGACAACCGGTTTCGCTACAACAACTACCTGAGCCGATACCACTGGCGGCATGTCGATCTGATGGATATTCTTTCCGGTTACAATCTGCGCGCCGCGGCTCCGCTTGAGCAGGTCGCGATGATGATCGGATTGCCGGGCAAGATGGGCATGAACGGGAAAGGGGTCTGGGACAAGTATCTCGAGGGCGACATCCGGTCCATCAGGAATTACTGCGAGACGGATGTCCTGAACACCTATCTGATCTTTCTTCGTTGGGAACTGGTCTCGGGCGGAATCTCTCCCCAGGATTACGAAAGTGGATGCGAAGCGGTGCGGGCCATGCTCTCGGGCTCCGGCCAGGATCACCTCCTCGAATTTCTGGAGGCCTGGAAGGCCCATGCTCTCGAGGAGAGCTTCCCGTCTTGATAGAGGTCGAAGAAGGTCGCGTCTGCGATCTTTCCCACGATGGAGTCGGCATCGTCAAGAAGGACGACAAGACCTACTTCGTGGACGGTGCCCTGCCAGACGAGCAGATCGCCTTCATTCCCCAGAAAAGAAGGAAGGGGAAGCACATCGCCCGACTTGAGGAGGTTCTTGCCCCGTCGGCTCATCGGGTCGACCCCCGTTGCCGGTATTTCGGCGTCTGCGGCGGATGCGCGATGCAGCACCTGGAGATATCCGGGCAGATTGCCCACAAGGAGGAGGTGCTGGTCAGGAATCTGGATCGGATCGGAAAAGTCGAGCCGGAACGACTGTTGCCTCCTCTGACCGGCGAGCCGTGGCATTATCGGCGCAAGGCGAGGCTCGGCGTCAAGCATGTCGAGAAGAAGGGCGGAATCATAGTCGGGTTCAGGGAGCGCCAGAGCAGCTTCATCACTCCGCTCGATTGGTGTGAAACGCTCGATATTCGGATCTCGTGCCTGTTGTCGGAGCTGCGATCCCTGGTGGAACGCCTGAGCGTTTGCCGGAGAATGCCGCAAATCGAAGTATCCGCCGGCGATGCGGACCTCGCCCTGGTCTTCCGGCATCTCGATCCCCTGAGCGATGGAGACAGGGACCGGATCGTCGAATTCGCAGCCGCCCATGATGTCCTGACCTATGTTCAGCCGGGAGGTCCCCAATCGTTGGCTCCGCTTTATCCGCCCAGTCCACCGGAACTTTCCTACTCCCTGGACGCTTACGGCATCCGCTTGCAGTTCGGGCCGCTGGACTTTATTCAGGTCAATGCATCGGTCAACCGGTCTCTGGTCGAACTGGCGGTGAATTGCCTTGAGCCGCGTGAGGGGGAGCGGGTCCTGGACTTGTTTTGCGGAATCGGAAACTTCACCTTGCCCATTGCCACAAGCGGCGCAGAGGTTCTGGGCGTGGAAGCGGATGAAGCCCTTGTTGCCCGGGGGCGCGACAATGCGCATCGTAACGGGCTTGCGAATGCCCGATTCCTGAAGATGGATCTTTATACTGGCGACGTTCAGGATGTCCTGAAGGAAGGAAAGGCGGACAGGATCCTGATCGATCCGCCGCGGTCAGGGGCCGACAATGTGGTGCGCAACCTGTTGCCCGGGTCGGAATGTGAACGGCTGGTCTATGTGTCCTGCAATCCTGCGACCCTGGCCCGTGATGCCGGAGTGATGGTGAACGGACACGGGTATCGCCTGAAATGTGCCGGTGTCATCGACATGTTTCCGGGTACTGCGCACGTTGAATCGATTGCGGTATTCGATCGTTCTTGATCGGATCGGCGCAGGCTTCTGGCAACTGGATTTGAACGGCTAGATATGGGGCGACATCTCGTTGAGGCTCGTTTTCAAGAGAATCGAGACAACCGTATCTCAAGTCCCAAGCCGAAAGAGTTTCAGATCCACCCAGAACGATCTGCCATGCCGCTGTTGCAGCATGGCAGGAATCGCCGCGTACCCTCCAGCCGGACTTATCGCCTGTTTCCGATATCGTCCGGAATATCCTCGGGAATATTGTCGACAGAAACAATCACCCCGGTATGCACCGCAGACTGCTTGCCCTTTGGAGCCGGACCTTTTTTCCGGGCGGGCGGCTTGCGGCGACTCTCGGACTTGTCGGTTGTTGCGTCCGGAGATTTCGTTGATTTCGGTGCGCTTTTCGCTTTCTGATCGGGCTGATTGGCCGGCTGCGGCGCACTGGCCTGTTTCTGAGCACTTGTCTGCTGGGGCTTGGAGCGACCGCGTCCTGTGCCGGAAGTCGAGCTTCCGTTGGTCTTGGGGCGGGGCTTTCTTCCTTTCTGTTGTGCCTTGGCGCCCTGTTCGTCCTGTTGCCGCTGTCCGGAACCGGACCCTCCCCGGTTTGATCGTCCTCGGCCCTGTCGGGACTCTTGATTCGTCTTTTCCTTTGCCCGAGCCGATTTCGGTTTTTCGGAGGATGGCTTCTCCTCATTCGGTGATTCGTCGGACTTGAACGGGGAAACCAGTCCGGTAAAGAACTTCATAAAGCCGGATGAGGATTTGTCCGGTGCCCCGGTCGGACGAGCCGTTGGCTTGGGGGAAAGAATGTGGTCGACCTGTCCGGAATCGACTGCGGCTTTTTCAGAATCCTTCCGTTTCAGAATGCCGTCGAGATCCGGCTTTTGGGCATCTGCACCGGTTTCCATTTCGAAACTTCGGAGGTCTTCCTCATCACTCTTTTTGGAGTCGCCCGCCTTCCTCGATGCGGTTAACCGGCATTCCGTCAGGTCCTTGGTCGGGACGATGACGATCCGAGCAGCAACCTTGGACCGAAGCTGCTCAAGGTCCGGATTCTTTTCGTTCATCAGGTACGTCGCGACATCAACAGGTATCGAACACAGGACTTCGGTGACCTTCGGCTTGTTGGCCTCGTCCTCGATGCGTCGAAGCAGGTCGATTGTTGACGACACCACGTTTCGGATCGTTCCGGTTCCATGGCAATAGGCGCACGGTTGGTAGTGCATGTCGGCCAGCGATGAACGAAGCCGCTGGCGAGACATTTCCAGCAATCCGAACTTCGAGATGTTGCCGACCAGCGTTTTCGCCCGATCGATTCGCAGGTGTTCCTTGAGATGGTTGACCACCTTGTTTCGATCGCTTTCATTTGACATGTCGATCAGGTCGGCGACGATCAGGCCGCCGTGATCCCTGAATCTCAACTGTCTGGCAATGGCCTCGACGGCTTCGAGATTGGTCTGAAGGGCGGTCTCGTCCATGT
>VYGS01000075.1 GCA_009841725.1 Gammaproteobacteria bacterium | reverse complement strand
CGCTATTTCTCAAAAAAATCACTCTGGGCCCTTGAATTTTGAAATACAGACACTATTATTAGCACTCGATTGCTGGGAGTGCTAACAAATAAAGATTCGACATTTCGATTGTCGGGCACGAACGGCTGAGTTATTGCATATCTCTAAACCAATCAACAGGAGAATTGATCAGATGAAAATTCGTCCACTTCATGATCGGGTTGTCGTCAGGCGGACCGAAGATGAGCGTACCAGCCCCGGTGGAATTGTGATTCCGGATACCGCAACCGAAAAGCCCATGAAGGGTGAAATCCTTGCTGTCGGCAACGGCAAGATTCTCGACAATGGCGAAGTTCGCGGACTGGATGTCAAGGTTGGCGAACAGGTGCTGTTCGGAAAATATTCCGGCACCGAAGTCAAGGTTGACGGAGAGGAAGTGCTCATCATGCGGGAAGACGACATCATGGCCGTCTTGGAAGGCTAAACAGTAAATTCAGAACTTAATCAGAGGATTCAATACAATGGCTGCTAAAGAAGTAGTATTCGGAGAAAGCGCCCGGGCCCGTATGCTCAAGGGTGTCAATACGCTGGCAGAGGCCGTGAAGGTTACACTGGGTCCGAAGGGCCGCAATGTCGTGCTGGACAAGTCTTTCGGCGCTCCGACAGTGACCAAGGACGGCGTTTCCGTTGCCAAGGAAATCGAACTCAAGGACAAGCTTGAAAACATGGGAGCGCAGATGGTCAAGGAAGTTGCCTCCAAAACGTCGGATGTGGCCGGTGATGGCACCACGACGGCAACCGTGCTGGCCCAGTGCATGGTTCGTGAAGGGCTGAAGGCGGTTGCGGCCGGCATGAACCCCATGGATCTCAAGCGAGGAATCGACAAGGCGACCGGTGTTGCCGTGTCCCAACTGCAGTCGGTTTCCAAGCCCTGCACCGACTACAAGGAAATTTCCCAGGTCGGCACCGTTTCCGCCAATGCGGATCAGCAGGTTGGTGACCTCATCGCCGATGCGATGGAAAAGGTTGGCAAGGAAGGGGTTATCACCGTTGAAGAAGGCAATGCCCTCGAAAACGACCTGGAAGTGGTGGAAGGCATGCAGTTCGACCGCGGTTACCTGTCTCCCTATTTCGTCACCAACCAGGACAGCATGTCGGTGGAACTGGAGAATCCGTATCTCCTGATTCATGACAAGAAGATCTCCAACATCCGGGATCTTCTGCCGATTCTTGAAAATGTCGCAAAGGCCAGCCGTCCGCTGATGGTGATTGCCGAGGATGTGGACGGAGAGGCGCTTGCGACTCTGGTGGTCAACAACATCCGCGGTATCGTCAAGGTCTGCGCCGTCAAGGCGCCGGGCTTCGGCGACCGGCGCAAGGCCATGCTTCAGGACATCGCCATCCTGACCGGTGGACAGGTGATCAGCGAAGAAGTCGGGATGAGCCTCGATTCGGCCAGTCTTGATGATCTCGGCCAGGCCAAGAAGATCCAGGTGAGCAAGGAAAACACGACCATCATCGACGGTGCGGGCAAGCACGAGGAGATCGAGGCAAGGGTTACGCAGATCCGTGTCCAGATCGAGGAAGCGACGTCCGAATACGACAAGGAAAAGATGCAGGAGCGCGTGGCCAAGCTGGCCGGCGGCGTTGCCGTCATCAAGGTCGGCGCCGCGACGGAAGTCGAGATGAAGGAAAAGAAGGCCCGGGTCGAGGATGCGCTGCACGCCACGCGCGCCGCGGTCGAGGAAGGAGTCGTGCCGGGCGGAGGTACCGCGCTGGTTCGTTGCGTTGATGAAATCAGCAAGCTTTCCGGCGACAACACCGACCAGGATCTCGGCATCAAGATCGTCCTGCGCTCTCTGGAGGAGCCGCTCCGCCAGATTGTCAACAATGCGGGAGACGACGGCTCGGTGGTGTTGAACAATGTGCTCAACAACAAGGGCAACCACGGGTACAACGCCAGCACCGGGGAATACGGGGACATGATCGAGATGGGAATTCTGGATCCGACCAAGGTGACTCGCGCTGCCTTGCAGAACGCGGCCTCCATCGCCGGTCTCCTGGTAACCACGGAAGCCATGGTTGCCGAAATCCCGGAAGAGAAACCTGCTCCGCCGATGCCTGACATGGGTGGAATGGGCGGCATGATGTGATCGTCCCTCTTTCACTTCCGTGCAGAAAGGCCCCGAACGGGGCCTTTCTCATGAATGGATGTCCTGCATGACGGATTCCTCCTTGACCCGAATGTCGCGCACTCGGTCGGTGTCCGGATGGTTTCATGATGCCGACCCGCCCCGACTCGGTGTTTCGCTGCCCAATTCGATGCCTTCCTTCCCGAGGCCGTGCTCCGGTAAAATCACGGTCCGGCGGGATCGAAGACGATGAACAAGGCGAATACGCGATGAAGAACAAGGTCCTGGTCACCGGGGGTGCCGGATACATCGGTTCGCATACCGTTGTGAAACTGCTTCAGGCCGGCTGCCAGGTCTGCGTGGCGGACAATCTCTATTCCGGTCACCGCTGGGCAGTACCGCGTGAAGCCTCCTTTCATCACCTGGATATCCACGACCGGGAAGGCCTGTCCGGAGCGATCAGGAAGCACGGGATCGATTCGGTCATTCACTTTGCCGGACACATCGTGGTTCCCGAATCGGTCGAGAATCCCTCGAAGTACTATCACAACAATGTGCTCGGGTCGCTGAACCTGATCGAGTGCTGCATCGAGCATGACGTGAACCGGTTCGTGTTTTCCTCGAGTGCGGCGGTTTACGGGATTCCCGAACACTCCCTGGTCGGCGAAGACGATCTCCCCGCGCCCATCAACCCCTACGGCCGCACCAAGCTGGTCACGGAATGGACGCTTCGCGACCTTTCGTCGGCCTCGAAAGGCAAATTCAGGTTTGCGTCGTTGAGATACTTCAATGTTGCCGGCGCCCATATGGAAGGAATGCTGGGACAGGCCACGCCGAGGGCCACGCACCTGATCAAGGTGGCATCGGAAGCGGCCTGCGGCCTGAGGCCCGGAATGTCAATTTTCGGAAACGACTACGAGACCCCGGACGGCACCTGCATTCGCGACTACATCCATGTGGACGACCTGGCCGATGCGCATCTTCGTGCGCTGGACTACATCGGATCCAGCGACACAAGCGTCACGCTCAATTGCGGCTATGGCCGCGGATACAGCGTCAGGGAAGTCGTCGAATGTGTCAAGTCGGTCAGCGGAACCGATTTTCCGGTCAGGATCGAACCTCGCCGTCCAGGCGATCCACCCAGACTGGTCGCGAAAGCCGACAGGATTCGCGATCTTCTGGGCTGGACTCCCCGGCTGGACGATCTCGAGACGATCTGCCGCTCCGCCGTCCAGTGGGAGCGAAAATTCTTGGAGGCGACGCCAGAGTCGTTTCACGTCCTGAGCGGATGACGGGCGGGATCAGTCGGTGGATTCCCGTTTCGGACGACCGTCCGGGGGTTATGTGACCGCTCGTCCTTCGAACGTCGGTCGATGCGCCGGATCCCGGTACCATTGCCCGACAGCCGACTCGTAGGCCATGGCGGCCTGGATCACCCGGGCATCCTCGTAGCTCGGACCGACAAGCTGGATGCCGGTCGGCACGGCATCGCGCCGCCATCCCGACTGGATGCTGATGACCGGGCATCGACTCATCATGTTGAAGGGCAGGGTCATGACCCAGCCGAGCAGGGGATCGACCTCCCGGCCGTTGACGGTCACGGTGTCGCGGGACTGGTCATGGTCTGCCGCCACGGCAGCAAGATTGTTGGTGGGGCAGATAAAAAGCCGATACGTGTCAAGAAGCGGTCCCATGGTTCGGTACATTTCTCCGGCAACCTCGTAACTGCTCCAGAAATCGGCCTGGGTCGAGTTGCTGCCGGCCAGTGCAAACGCCTTGGCATAGGGAGTCAGAAGGTCGCCGTGCTCCCGGTAGGATCGGTACATGGTGTAGCCGAAAAGATGATCCAGGTAGGCCTTTCCGGCATCGAGCATGGCGGTGGTCCAGTCGATGTCGACCTCCTCGACAACCGCTCCGAGATCCCGGAAAATGTCCAGCGCTGCCAGCGTATTTTTCTCGACCTCCTTTTCCACTTCGTAGTATCCCAGATTCATCGACCAGGCAATCTTCCATCCCTGGATTCCCGGGTACTTTTCGGGCAATTCCAGCTTGGGCTTGAGTGTGGCGATGTCCCCTGGATCGGGGCCCGATATCACGTTCTGGAGAAGCACTATATCGGCAACGCATCGCGCCAGCGGTCCGGAATGGCAGTAGAAGTCGAGATTGTAGGGAATCTCTTCCGGATTGCGGCCATAGGGGGGCTTGAAACCCACCACGCCGCCCGCCGATGCGGGAATCCGTATCGATCCCCCGATATCGGATCCCATGGCCAGGGCAGTCGTGCCTGCGGCCAGGGAGGCCGAAGCGCCCCCCGAAGATCCGCCGGGCGTGAACGCCGGGTTCCACGGATTGCGGGTTATGCCATGCAGCTTGGACCAGGTGACGCCGCTGCACGAGAACTCCGGCGTAGTGGTGCGCGCATGCAGGATTCCGCCCGCATTCAGGATTCGCCGGTTGTTGGTCGATGTGGAGTCCGCGACATAGTCCTTCATGGTCAGAGAACCGTTGGTGCAGGGCATGCCCTCGACCAGGGTCTCATCCTTGATCGCGACCGGCAGACCGTCAAGCGGCCCGATTGGTCTGCCCTGGCCATACCGGGATTCCGACTCCCGGGCCCGCTCCATGGCGGATTCGAAAAAGGTATGGGAAAACGCGTTGATCCGCGGCTCAACGGACTCGGTTCGTTCGATGACGGCCTTCATGACATCGACCGGCGACAGGGACTTGTCCCGGAATCGGCAGAGCATCTCTGTTGCCGAGAGGTAGCACAGGTTTTCGCAATCGATCGTCATCCGGAGGGACAAGGCAGGATGAAATTTTCGTTATCGGGAATATCGATGCCTACATGATTCGGGGGTCGCATGCCCGGGAACCCGATCCTCCACTGTCGGCAAGCCATTCCGGCTGTCCCGCCAGAAACCGGTCAGCCGGGCCGGATCCGATTGTCCGGCCCGGCAGGATCGTCGGAACGCTACTTTTTCAGATTGGTCCAGATGGCGTCGTAGAGTTCCTGCGTGGCCTGGTCGCACACCGCCACGAACGTTCCCGGAGGCGCGTCGCCCGGCGGATTCAGCTCCGGCGACGCCTTGAGCCCTTCACTGAGCAGATCGTAGGTTCCGGTCACGCCGGAGGTGTACTGCGCAAACTCGGTGACTGCGGCCGAGTTTTCCGGCTCGAGAAGAAAATCCATGAACAGCAGGGCATTATCCCGGTTCGGGGCATCCTTCAGCAGCACGACATTATCCATCCAGGCGAGATAGCCTTCCTGCGGGTAGGAGTATTCCAGGCTGGGGTTTTCCGCTCTGGCCTTGGCCGAAAAACCGTTCCAGATCATGCCCACGGCGGCCTCGCCCGAGACCAAAACATCCTTGGCGCCGTCTGAGATGAAGGAGGCCCAGTGCGGCTTGGCACTCTGCAGGAGATCGTTGAGCGCCTTGAGTTTTTCCTTGTCGTCGGTGCATTGCTCGATTCCCAGGTGGAGGGAGGCCAGCGCCAGAACTTCGCCCTGGCTGTCCAGAACGTTGATCTTGCCGGACAGTTCGGTCGGCGGATCGAACAGTATTGCAGTGGTCCGAATGTCGCCCGAATAGATGTCGCGGTTGACCGTGAAGCTGGTCGACCCCCATTGGTACGGAATCGAGTGCTTCCTTCCGGGATCAAACGAGACATCGACCCATTCGGGCTGGATGTTGCCCCTGTTCTTGAGCTCTCCTTCGGCGATGGTGTCGAGCAGGTCTTCGCTCGCCATGATCTCGACCATGTAGTCGCCGGGCACGGCCACGTCATACTGGCCGACTTTTCCGCCTTTCATGGCCGCAAGCAGTGCCTCGTTGGAATCGTAGGTGTCCATCGTTACCTCGACATCGTGTTCGGCGGCGAACTTGTCGAGCAGTTCCTGGGGAATGTATTCAAACCAGTGGTAGACGGAAAGTTTCCCGCCCGCCATGGCGCTGCCGCCTGAAAACAGCAGGCAGGTGAAGAGTGCTACAAGGGTTTTTTTCATGGTAAATGTCCTCCAAATGTGGTGTCGAGCGCCTCCGGAAAAACCGGACGATTTCAGGATGATAGGCTCAACGCCCTATTTAACACCAATTGATCGCACAATGTGAAGCGTCCGGGAGAAATTCCCGAGTTCATGAAGCGGAAATTTCAGCTTCGCGATCCCGACCTGTTGAACAGATACGAGAGCGTGACGATCACGATCGAGAGGAACAGCAGCAATGTCGAGATTGCCATGATGTTCGGCTTGATGCCCTGCTTGACCGCGCCGAAAATGGCGGTCGGCAGGGTTTCCACTCCGGCTCCCTTGACAAAGTTGGTAATGATGAAATCGTCCAGGGAGATGACGAAGGCCAGGAGGAATCCTGAAATGATCCCCGGCAGCATGAGCGGCATGAGCACCTGGAAGAATGCCCTTGAGCGGGATGCATACAGGTCCACCGCGGCTTCCTCGTAGGATTCGTCGATCCCCTGCAGACGGGCGGCGATCGGGAGATAGGCGAAGGGGATGCAAAAGGCGATATGCGCAACCAGGATCGTGGCATATCCCGCCCGGAAACCGATCGTGCTGAAAAAGATCAGAGTGGCCACGGCCGTTACGATTTCCGGCACCATCAGCGGGAGATTGATCAGTCCGAACGTGAGGCCTTTTCCCCTGAAGGCGCCGCCCCGAATCATGGCCACCGCGGCACAGGTGGCGATCACTGTCGATGTGGTGGCCGCCATCAGGGCGATGGTGAACGAGTTGAAAGCCGCCTTCTTGAACTTGGGTGATTCCACGCCGAAAAAGACCTCCTCGTACCAGCGCAGGCTGAAACCGCCCCAGATGGTGATGGACTGCGAGTCGTTGAAGGAATAGAACATCACGATGATCAGGGGTCCGTAGAGCAGGATCAGGCAAAGAACCGTCATCGGAAAGAATCCGATGTAGTCCCGGATGTCCCTCAGACTCTTCTTCACGACCCGTTGTCCCGTTTCGCTTTTGTCCCCGAGGGAGTCCGGGAATACCACATCAGGATCAGCAACACGGTGCTCAGAAGGATCATGGACGCCGCGGCACCGAACGGCCAGTTGCCTGCGGTGCCCTTGAATTGCTCCTCGATCAGGGAGCCGATCATGAAGTTCTTTGCGCCGCCGAGCAGATCCGGCGCCAGGAATGCTCCGAGGCTGGGAATGAAAACCAGTATGCAGCCGGCGACAATCCCCGGCTTCACGGAAGGAATGATGATGTGCCACAAGGTGAACCACTTTCCGGCGTAGAGATCGGCCGCCGCTTCACTCAGGGAAAAGTTGTAGCGTTCGATGGCCGCGTAGAGCGGCAGGACCATGAACGGAAGATAGGAATAGAACAGGCCGAGCTGTACCGCGATCGGCGTGTTGATCAGGTGGATCGGTTCGCTGATCATTCCCGCGGCGAGTAGCCATTCGTTGATGGGGCCGTTGTCGCGGATGAGGAATTTCATGGACACGGTGCGGATCAGAAGATTCACCCAGTAGGGAACCGTGATCATGAACAGCCATATGTTGCGCGTTGAGGCAGGCCGGGTTGCGATGTAGTAGGCGGTCGGGAATCCGATCACGAGGCAGATCACCGTGGCGAGAGAGGCCTGCCACACTGATCTCCAGAAGATGTTGATGTAAGTCCATTCGATCTTGGGCGACTCGTCGCCGAACAGTCCTCGATCCAGAAAGAACTGGTCATAGGCCGCCAGGGTGAATTCCCAGATCACTCCGCCGCGAAACTCCTTGGTCAGGAAGGAGTAGACCAGCATGATCGCGAGCGGAGCGAGCGCGAACACGCTGATGACCAGCCATGAGGGCAGCAGCAAAGTGTTGCGCAGTCCGGCGAAGACTCCGACATGCTGGTTCGTTCGATTGTCTCTCAAGTTGGTCATCAATGGGCGAGGAGCTTGACAAAATCGCTCTTGACCGAAATGCCGACGCGCTTGCCATGGCCCGTGTCTGCCGGATTCCACTGCTCGAGCTGCAGTCTCGCGATCAGAGTGGCGCCTCCGGCCGTCTCGACCACGATCTGGGCGTCGTTTCCGAGAAACACCCTTTCCGTGACGGTTCCGGAGAATTGTACCGAGCCGGATTCCTCCGGGCAGACTTCCATGTGCTCCGGGCGGATAGACAGGCTCGCCCGTCCGCCTTCCCGAATCTCCGCGCCTGCCGCGACATTCAGTGTGATGGTCTCGCCCCCGTCGAGTACGCAGCGAGCCTGTCCGTCGGAAATCTGCCGTATGGTGACCGGCACCAGATTCGTCTCGCCGATGAAATCCGCCACGAAAACATTCGAGGGGTTGTTGTAGATATCCTCCGGCGGTCCGATCTGCTGCAATTCGCCTTTCGACATCACGGCGATCCGGTCGGACATGGTCAGCGCTTCCTGCTGATCGTGCGTGACGAAGATGAAGGTCATGGCCAGGGCCTCCTGGATGTGACGCAACTCATGACGCATGGCCTGGCGCAATTTCAGGTCGAGCGCGGAGAGCGGCTCGTCCAGAAGCAGCACCTTCGGGGCCGGCGCCAGGGCACGGGCGAGTGCGACCCGCTGCTGCTGGCCGCCGGACAGCTGGTCCGGCTTGCGCTGGGCGAACTCCTCCAGCTTGACCAGTTCGAGCATCTCATGGGATCTGCGTCGGATCTCCTGCTCCGGTTTGCCGAGCATCTTGAGGCCGAAGCCGATGTTGTCGACGATCGTCATGTGGGGGAACAGGGCATAGTGCTGAAATACGGTGTTGACGGGCCGCTTGTTGGCCGGCAGGCCCTTGATGCTTTCCCCGTACAGGATGATCTCGCCCTGCTGGAAATCCTCGAAGCCGCCGATGGTCCTGAGCAATGTTGTCTTGCCGCAGCCGGACGGGCCGAGCAGGGTGAAGAACTCGTTGTGCCGGATCGAGATATCGATCCCGTGAAGGGCCCGAACCGCATCGGCGCCCGAGCCGTAGTACTTGGTGACGTCCCTGATCGAGATCGCGGTGTCGTCGTTCATCGGTCGATGTCCGGTCCAGGCCAGTGAAACGGCCGGTTATTCTGAATCCGGAATCACGGCCGTCGCCTCGACTTCCATGACCCATTCCGGCCGCGCCAGTCCGCTGACGATCAGCCCGGTCGAGACCGGGTAGACGCCCTTCAGCCATTTTCCGATAGCCTGGTAGACATCGTCACGATATTTCCGGTCCGTGATGTAGACCTGGATTCGGCAGATGTGCTCAAGACGCGAGCCCACCTCCTCAAGCAGCTGCCGGACGTTCTGCATTGCCCGGTCCGCCTGGTCATAGGCGCTCATGCTCTCGATACTCCTGAAATCATCGATGTCCTGGCCGACCTGGCCGCGAACAAAGATCGTGGTCCCCCGGGCGCAGACGACTTGGCACAAATCGTTGTTCAGATTCTGGGTGGGATATGTCTGCTTGGTGTTGAACTTGCGGTGGCGGATATGGACTTCACTCATCGATGCATTCCTGATTTGTGGAGATGATTGCGGGATCTCTCGAGAGGCCGGATATGGCGAAACGACCCCGGGCAGGGTATCCTGGAACCGGATCACTCACGGGCGCCTGTCGCTTCATCTTCGATAGAATAGTACAAAACCGCGATTCGGGCTACCGGCAAATGCGTGTTTGTTGACCCAAAGCTGTAATGTTCCCTTTTTGGATAAAGGGAAGAGATGAGGGAAGGGTTGATATTGGAGAGCCATGGCGAACTGAAGCGTTGATAGTGCACGGTTCGCAGGGCAAGCCCTAAATCCGGTAAATCTTGAAATCACCTTTTATTGTGTAACACATCAGGTAAATGTCATGGTTCAAACCACATTCACATTTCGGGTCGACGAAGACCTGAAAGAAAATTTTGCCCGTCTCGCGAAATCAGTGGATCGCTCTGCAGCCCAGTTGCTACGCGACCACATGCGGGATCTGGTCAATCACCAGAAAGGGGTTGAGGAGCATGGTGCCTGGTTCCGCAAACAGGTACAGATTGGTCTGGATTTGGCAAACGCTGGCAATCTGGTACCCAGCGAGGAAGTCGAAGCGAAATTTTCCGCCCGCAGAACCGAAACCCGCCGCAAACTCGATCAACTATCGTGAAGCTGGTATGGGACGGGGAAGCGATAGCGGATCGCAGCAATGTTCACACTATATCGAGGCCGACAATCCAGGGGTCACTAGCCCAGGACGAGCTATTTTCGGAAAAAGCAGAACGGCTGAACGACCAGCCAAAGTTCGGCCGAAATAGTCGTGTGGCTAGCATACGCGAGTTGGTCGCCTATGAGCATTACATCATGGTCTGCGACCTAGACAGCGACACGATATGAATACTCCGTGCCCTGCATGCTGCCAAGCAATGGCCTCCGGCTTGAGCGCAATGGTCCAGGGAATAGGGAATGTGGAGATCTGAATTTTCAATGAACGGGGCGTCGACTACCGCATGGCGTGTCCGGACGAGGAACAAGGGCCGATATTCCGGACCAAGGCTCTGGCCTGCGTGCACGAGATGTGGTCCTGCCGGAGATGTTACCAGCGGATGCTCAACTGAAAGTTGATGCTGTGTTCGGGTTCGCTGTCGCTCTCGCGCCGCACCGCCCCGATCCGGAATTCGAAGGCCGGCAAGCCGCGTTGCTCCGGCGTTAGCCGCCAGCCGAGCGTGTAGTCGCGCCCGGAGTTCGAGAGTGCGATTCCGATCTCCGGGGTTGCTGTGAGCTGTCCATTGAGCGCCGGCACCCCGTAGCCCAGCTGCGCCTCGAGTTGCTGCCGGCCCGCTCCGTCGTTAACCGCAAGGCCCGCCAGCGTGTGACGCGTGAGCAGCGTATCCATGCCGCCCTCCGCCGGTCCTCCTGCCGTGTGGCGCAGCATGAGGCTTGGCCCGCGTGCCGAGGACGGTGACGGATCCCAGACCAGGTCGCCCGAAAATCCATACTCTCGAAAGTCCATATCTTCGTGGGTCAGGAGACCGCGCGCCCGCAACTCGACCGAAAGGCCGCGTTTCGGGTCGGACCAGGCGGCTCCCGCGCCGATATCGGCTCCGAATCCGGTCTCGGC
>VYGS01000156.1 GCA_009841725.1 Gammaproteobacteria bacterium | reverse complement strand
TCAATGACCCGTTTGACTGGAACAAGTATTTTCATGGTCAAGGCTCGATGGATACGATAATTGGGCCAATACAGCAGGACGCGGATTCTACCCTAAAGAACCGCTGAAATACATACGGAATCGCAGGATTGACGCGTCCGAACGAGCGCGGATTCCCGCACCCGACATGTCGAATTACGATGTCGGACTGACCACCAGCCCCGAAGCGACGAGTTTGGCACGGCAAGAGCGGAATATCCAGTACCGAATGCGACGTTTTGCTTGCCGCCTGGAGTCGGCCGCTCCATGTCCCAAATTCCGGTTGGCAAGCGGCGGCTGCCAAGGCCGCGGGAAACGCCCGGCACGTGATTTATAATTGCGTCCATGCCGAAACTCGCCCACGATACTCCGCCGGCATTTTGCTGGCAAGCCGGGCACGCTCTTTCCGATGGACACGAACCCCAACCTGCAGTACCTGGAAACCGCTCATTGCGTTGCGGACAGCGCCCGCAATATCGCGCGACAGTGGTTTCGCCGCAGCTTCGACATACGAATCAAGGCCGACGGATCTCCGGTCACGACCGCGGACGTCGAGGTTGAGAGCGCCGCACGCTCCGTGATTCTCGAGCGGCATCCCGAGCATCGGTTTTTCGGAGAAGAAACCGGACACTCGGGGCGCTCGCGGGAATGGATGTGGATTGTGGACCCCATTGACGGAACCCGGAGCTTCGTCACGGGCAAGCCGACTTTTGGAACCCTGATCGCCCTGCTGCATCGCGGCGTTCCGATCATCGGGATCATCGACCAGGCCGTGCTTGACGAGCGCTGGGTCGGCATCGCCGGCTCCCCCACCACACTGAACGGCAATCCCTGCTCCACCAGCCGGATTCCCCGCCTGTGCAAGGCCCGTCTCTGCATCACCACTCCCGACATGTTCGACAGCATACAGAAAGAGAAGGTGAACGCCCTGAGCGAGCGGTGCAGCTTCCGCACTTTCGGGGGAGACTGCTACAACTACGGTCTTCTTGCTTCGGGATACAGCGACCTGATCTGCGAAGCCGATCTCAAGCCGTACGACTATTGCGCCATGGTTCCGATCATCGAAGGAGCCGGCGGAACCATCACCGACTGGCAGGGAAAGGCGCTTGGCGTGGACTCCTCCGGCGAGGTTGTGGCCGCCGCGAGCCGGACGTTGCATGAGGAAGCGCTTTCGGTACTGAACAGGCAATGACAGTCCGCCCGGCCATCCGGATCCATCCTGCTCTCGCGGATTGAAGGAAAAACGACTTGACCATTCAGCAAGGCTATAATCCCGGCTTCGACCGGTTGACCGGACGAGTCCGGTGGCCGGGGATTCAGGCCGCAATATCGCCAACCGCATTGATCATGGAGTCGCTCGTTGTCTGAATATGTCTTTACCCTGAACGGTGTCGGCAAAACCGTACCGCCGAACCGCTGGATTTTGAAGAACATTTCCCTGAGCTTTTTCCCGGGAGCGAAAATCGGCGTTCTCGGATATAACGGCGCCGGGAAGTCCACTCTGCTCAGGATAATGGCCGGCATCGACCCGGACATCGCCGGCGAGGCACGGCCCCAGCCCGGCCTGAAGGTCGGTTATCTGGCTCAAGAACCGGAACTGGATCCCCACAAGGATGTTCGCGGCAACATCGAAGACGGCTTTTCCGACATCAAGTCGGTTCAGGAGCAGCTTCAGGCGGTCTATGCCGCCTATGCGGATCCGGATGCCGACTTCAAGACGCTGGCCGAGGAACAGGCACGGCTTGAGGGCATCATCCAGGCTGCGGATGGCCACAATCTCGAACACCGCCTTGAAATTGCCGCCGAGGCCCTCAGGCTGCCCCCCTGGGAAACCGCAATCGACACCCTTTCCGGTGGAGAGAAGCGCCGCGTCGCCCTGTGCAGACTTCTCCTCTCCAGTCCGGACATGCTGATCCTGGATGAGCCGACCAACCATCTCGACGCCGAATCCGTCGCCTGGCTGGAGCGCTATCTTCATGACTATCCGGGCACCGTGGTAGCGGTCACGCACGACCGGTACTTTCTCGACAATGTTGCAGGCTGGATTCTCGAGCTGGACCGGGGCCAGGGCATACCCTGGAAGGGCAACTACTCCTCCTGGCTGGAGCAGAAGGAACTGAGGCTTGAGCAGGAGAAGAAAACCGAATCCGCTCGCATCAAGAGCATGCAGAGCGAACTCGAATGGGTGCGTTCGAATCCCAAGGGGCGCCAGAGCAAGAGCAAGGCGCGACTCAGGCGGTTCGAGGAATTGAGTTCAAGCGACTACCAGAAGCGGGCCCAGACCAACGAAATCTACATTCCTCCCGGCCCCAGGCTCGGCGATCTCGTGATCGAGGCTCAGGACATCTCCATGTCCTTCGATGACAAGCTGCTCTACGAGAATCTCAGTTTCAGCCTTCCCCGGGGCGGCATCGTGGGTGTCATCGGCCCGAATGGAGCCGGAAAAACCACACTGCTCAACCTGATGACCGGCAAGATCCGGCCGACTTCCGGGACGTTCCGGATCGGCGATACCGTCGTGACGGGCCACGTCGACCAGTCCCGCGACGCGCTCGACGACGACAATACGGTTTTCGAGGAGATCACGGGCGGCCAGGATCTGATGCTTGTGAACGGACTCGAAATTCAGTCGCGCCGTTACGTGGGCCGATTCAATTTCAAGGGGCCGGACCAGCAAAAGAAGGTGGGCATTCTCTCCGGGGGAGAGCGGAATCGCGTACACCTCGCCAAACTGCTCGCCTCCGGCGCGAATCTGCTCTTTCTGGACGAGCCCACGAATGACCTGGACGTGGAAACCCTGCGCGCTCTGGAAGAGGCGATCCTGGATTTTCCGGGCTGCGCGGTGGTGGTGTCTCACGACAGGTGGTTTCTCGACAGGATTGCAACGCACATCCTGGCCTTTGAGGGCGACTCCCGTGTCAGTTGGTTCGATGGCAACTACTCCGAGTACGAACAGGACTATCGGCGCCGTCACGGCGAGGCCGCCAAGCCGACCCGCATCCGCTACAAGCGCCTGAAGTGATACCGCGATCCCGAGACCGAATCCGTCTTCACTGCCCGCCTCCTCCCGACAACGTCCAGGCTGCCCGGGCATCCCGATAGCGGTCCAGGGCCCGAAGCCTTCCCCTGTTGAGGTCGATGGCCGGCTCGGGATAGCGTGCACCCGGCCCCGTGCCTCCGTCTCCGGACCGTTTCCACGGCTCATGGATATATCGGGCCGGCACGTCAGCCAATTCAGGAACCCATTGCCGGATGTAGTGACCCTCCGGATCGAACTTCTCACCCTGGCTCCTGGGCGAGAAGATCCTGAAGTACGGAGCAGCGTCCGGACCGCATCCGGCCACCCACTGCCAGCCCATGGTATTGTTGGCGAGATCCGCATCGACCAGCGTGTCCCAGAACCACCTCGCTCCTTCCAGCCAATGCACCAGACCGTTCTTGCACAGCACGGATGCAACGATCATCCTGACACGATTGTGCATCCATCCGGTCTGCCAGAGCTGGCGCATTCCCGCGTCAACCAGCGGAATCCCGGTTTCCCCCCTTTTCCATCTCTCGAGCAGTTCCGGATTGCTCTCCCAGGCGAAATTCTCGTACATCGGATCCAGGGGATGGTCGCTCATCCGGGGGTTGTGGTGGAGCAGATGGCACGCGAAATCCCTCCAGATCAGTTGCCGAAGATACGGCCATGCGGGACTTTCCTCCGGTGCAGCATCAGGACGGCTGTCGCCTTCGCGCATCCGCATCCAGACCTGGCGCGAGGATATCTCTCCGAAATGCAGATGGGCAGAAAGCCCGGAAACTCCCGCAAGGGCCGGCCTGTCCCGATCCTCCCCGTAACGTTCAAGCCCCTCGTTGAAAAACCGCCGGAGCCGGGCTTCGGTGCCCTTTTCTCCGGGCTCCCAATACTCAACGAGCCCCGAGTGCCAGTTCACTGCACCCAGAAGATCGAGCTCGCCGATTTCCAATGAATCCAGAGAATCCGGGAAGGCGGGCAGATAATCGGGCTCCGGCAGGGGATCGTCCGGAGCGGGCAGGGAAGCATGCCTTCTGCAATAGGGAGTGAACACCCGGTACACGGTCCCATCATCCTTTACAACTTCTCCGGGCTCTCTCAGCAAGGCGCCGCCGAAATCGAATGCCTCGATGCCGGCCCGGGTCAGTTCTGCCCCGAGCTTCCGATCACGCTTCATGATCGCCGGTTCGTACAGCCGGTTCCAGCAAACGGTTTTCGCGCCGGTTTCCCGGCACACCCTGATAAGCGTCTCCAGACTGTCCCCGCGCCGGATGATCAGCCGGGCGCGCTTCTTGAGCACGCGCTCGCGAAAGGCGGACAGGCTCTTGTGAAGCCACCAGTTGCTGGCGGCACCCGGCTGCCACGGACACTCTTCATGGGGAGCATGAATGTACAGCAGAACCATCTGATCGGCATGAGCGACCGCATGCCTGATCGCGGGATTGTCGGTCAGCCGGAAATCACGGCGCAACCAGACCACGGCTGTAGCCCTGTTGTGTGGCGGGCACATGACATGAACACGGGCGAAGATGGGGTTGTGGCAAATATATCAGAAGCTGACAATGCCGAAGACGATCTACATCAAAGAGCTTCCCATGCTATTTTTTGCTGAAGTTTTCCGGTATCTGACGACTGTTGACAGCAGGGGCGTCACGGATATTTGGCCGGATATCGAGGATTTTCATGGCTCTGTACGTAACGGCCAGCACTTTTCTGAAAATCAGGTAGCTTGGGACAGGCAGTTCCAGATCAGGGCGAACACCAAAATCACGAATAATGGAGCGGGAAATCCTTGACCGGGGGTTCAGCCCAAATTCATCGATTAGATATCGGACCGACTATTTGAATTCTGAGCGGGGCACACCGGATTGCCGGATGATCGACATCAATGTTCCAGGGCGTAGTTCTTTGTGATCGGGCACCGGGACAGTTGTTGTACCTTCGCTGTTGACTTTCTGCATTACAATATGGCTGCCACGCCGTGCGGTATCCCAAGGGGTTCACCCAATCTTACATTTTATGTCGTGAAAAATACTGACATATAATTGGCCTTGCGTCGCAACCCGGCGGGCAGGCGAATCGTGCGGAAGTCCCGCCAGCACGATCCGGATTCATGTCCCGATCCCGAAACAGTTTTGCCATGAGTATCCCATTCGTCGATCTGAAATCCCAATACAGGCGTCTGCAGACCAGTATCAATGCGCGGATCGGCCGGGTTCTGGAGCACGGTGCCTACGTGATGGGACCGGAGATCGGAGAACTTGAAGCCCGGCTTTCCGAGTTCTGCGGGGCGCGCCATGCCATCGCCTGTTCAAGCGGGACCGACGCCTTGCTGCTGGGATTGATGGCCTATGACATCGGACCCGGGGATGCCGTCTTCACAACGCCCTTCACGTTCTTTGCAACCGCCGAGGCCATCGCGCTGCTCGGTGCCACCCCGGTATTCGTGGACATTGACCGGAGAACCTTCAACATCGACCCTGACCGGCTCGAAGAAGCGATAGACCGGGTCAGGCAGGATGGGCGGCTTACGGTCCGCGGCATTCTTCCGGTCAACCTGTTCGGACTCGCTCCGGACTATGACCGGATCAATCGGATTGCGGCCTCAAGCGGCCTGTTCGTACTCGAGGATGCCGCACAAGGATTCGGCGGTTCGTACAAGGGCCGTGACGCCGGTTCCCTGGGCGATGTATCGACGACCAGCTTTTTTCCGGCGAAACCACTGGGTTGTTACGGTGACGGCGGGGCCGTGTTCACAAGCGATGATTCGCTGGCCGAGAAAATCATCTCCCTGCGCATCCATGGTATGGGCGCTGACAAGTACGACAACGTACGCATCGGAATCAATGCGCGCATGGATTCGATCCAGGCCGCCGTGCTTCTGTCCAAGCTTGAAATCTTCCCGGACGAAATCAGGCAGCGCCAACGCCTCGCGGAGCAATACGACAAGGCACTCGAAGGGCTGGTCGAGACGCCTTACATCCCGGAAGGCTATACCAGCATCTGGGCCCAGTACTCGGTGCTTTCCGATCACCGCGAGATCATCATCGAAGCGCTCGCGGAACACGGCATTCCGGTTGCGGTGTACTACAGGACCCCCTGCCACCTGTCTGCGGCATTCGCGTACCTGGGGTATGAGCCCGGGGATCTGCCGGTTTCGGAGGCGACCGCGAACCGGATTTTCAGTCTTCCCATACATCCTTATCTCGAATCCGGTCTTCCCGAACGGATTGCGTCAATCCTGCGCACGGCAGCGGCGGGCACGTGACGGGATCCCGAACTCCTCCTCCCCAGCCAAGATGCAGCGACTACCCATGAAACGACTTCTTGCAGACAAGATTGACGACAAAACGGCCGTGGTATGCGTGGTCGGACTGGGTTACGTGGGCCTGCCGAGGCTGATGAGCGCCTCGTCCGCAGGCTTCAGGTGTATTGGAATCGACACGGACCTCCACAAGGTTGACAGTCTGAACCGGGGTGAAACCTACATCCGGCACATTGATGTCGATCGGCTTCATGTGGCCATCGGGAAAGGAAAGTGCCGGATCACGGACAATTTCGCCACAGCAGCCGAGGCCGACGTGATCGTCGTGTGCGTTCCAACCCCGCTGAACCGGTTCAAGGAGCCGGACTTGAGTTTCGTCACCGATGCGGTCGATTCGCTGTCTCCCTTCCTGCGCAGCGGACAGATGCTGTCCCTGGAAAGCACAACCTATCCCGGGACGACCGAAGAGCTGCTGCTGCCCCGGATCCGGAACCGGAATTTCACGGTCGGAGAAGACTACTTCCTGGTCTACTCTCCGGAGCGTGAGGACCCGGGGAATACCGAGTTCGCATCCAGCGGTATCCCGAAAGTCTGCGGCGGAATTTCAGACGCATGCCTGGAAGTCGGTATCGATTTCTATTCCCGGATCACGGAGCAGGTGGTCCCGGCCAGCTCAACCCGGGCTGCCGAAATGACCAAGATCCTGGAGAACACCTACCGGGCGGTCAATATCGCACTTGTCAACGAACTCAAGATTGTCGCGGACAAGATGGACATCGACATTTTCGAGGTCATCCGTGCCGCGGCCACCAAGCCATTTGGCTACAAGGCGTTTTTTCCAGGTCCCGGCCTGGGCGGACACTGTATTCCGATCGACCCGTTTTATCTCACCTGGAAGGCCCGGGAATACGGACTGCATACGCGATTCATCGAGCTGGCCGGCGAGGTCAACACGGCCATGCCCGACTATGTCGTTGCCAAGACGGTCCACGGCCTCAATCTCTCCGGCAAGCCGGTAAACGGATCGGAAATCCTGATCCTGGGGGTCGCCTACAAGAAGAACATCGATGATCTGAGAGAATCTCCCGGCATCGAATTGATTCGCACGCTCTTCGCGATGGGGGCATCCGTCAGCTATCACGATCCCCATGTCTCCCGGCTCCCGGCCTTGCCGAAACCGGATGACGAGATGCATTGCGTTGAATTCAACGCCTCGACCGTCGGGAAATATGACTGCGTCATCATCGCCACCGACCATGATGATGTCGACTACAGCCTTCTCGGCAAGGCCAGTCTGGTCATCGATCCAAGGGGAGTGTTTTCACCGGATGCGGACCATGTCAACGTCATTCGGGCCTGACCCATAGAGTATATAATTCTCGGTAAATTCCAATCAACGGAGCAGAAATGATCACGATTCGCAAGATGCTGGGCATCGTAATTCTTGTCCTATTCGCCGCCTCGTCAACCGTTGTGTGGGCTTCCGGAGACGGCGGTGATGGCGGAAGCGGCGGTGATGGCGGTGATGGCGCCGGTGGCGGTCCGGGTGGCGGCTCAGGCGGAGGCGGTGGAAACGGCGGAGGCTTCTATTCGAACGCCTATGATCTGGGCAAGAAAATATTTCTGGAACAGGTTGTTTGCGACACCTGTCCATATGCCGGCCTGGAACTGACTGCCGACGACATCGAAACCATCGCTCCGGAACTTGAGCGAAAAGGATCGATAGGGGGCAGCCTGTCCTACAACCAGCGCTATTCCGTCAAGTACTACCTCAGGAAACGCTTCGGAAACTGATCCGGGCCGCGATGGCGAAGGACAGCCTGCGGCCAGGCTCTACCGCGACAGCCGGGCGGTGAGAAACACCGTCCGGCCATGGATGGCAATGGGCTCCCTCGTGTCGGGACCGAGATCCGGATAGCCGCCGACCACCATTTCCACTTGGTGGCAGGTCGAATCGCCGACGGGGTCGCAGACCAGAAGGTGCTCGGGATGAACGGCTGCCTTCTCGTCTATTCCAAATCCGCGCTCCCGTTTCTTCTCTGTTCCCGACGAAGCAACTTTCCGATCTGGAATGATGTCCTCGGTACGTAGGTATAGCGGGTTCGCTCCGTAGCGGTTGGACGTGTCCTCATTCGATTCAGGCTGTAGCCGACCAGAACAAGATGCGCCACCCCGATAAAGGTGTAGAACGAGGACGGGCCAAACCAGTCGATCAGGCTTGATGTGACCAGGGGACTGAAGATTGCCCCGATCCCGTAGATGAAAATCAGGGAGGCATTGATTTCCACCGAGCTTTCCGAATCCGCAAAATCGTTGGTGTGTGCCGCAGACACCGAGAATATCGGCCATGTCGCCATCCCGAACAGCACGGCCCCGGTGATCGTCACGAGAAATCCCGACTTCCCCATCAGCGCCATGAAAAAGCAGATCACCACACTCGCCAAAGACAGACCAAGCAGGATCAGCCGACGGTCATACCGGTCGGCAAGCCAGCCGACCGGATACTGCGCCAGCGCGCCTCCCAGCAGGACAGTCGCCAGGAAATAGCCTGTCTGCGAGGCCGTCAGGGAGATTTCCTGCGCATAGACGGGGCCGACCATCCGAAAAGAGGAGGACGTCAAACCAGCAACCAGCACGCCTGCCGTCCCGAGCGGAGAGACCAGCGCGGTTGCGATCGGTCTCAATCTCGGCGCCGCCGGAGTAACCGGCTGTTCGGAAGTGGTCAGGGCCAACGGCAGCAGGCAGGCACAGCACATGACGGCGAGAATGTTGTAGGACACGTATGAAGCCGGATCAAGAAATCCGATCATCAGTTGCGCTCCAGACGAAGAGACGATGTCGACCACCCGATAGATGCCCATTATCCGGCCCCGGTTCCGGTTGGTCAGTTTTGCCTGAAACCAGGCCTCCACCACGGTATAGCACCCGGCAACGCACAATCCCGTCAAGACACGCAGAGCAGACCATATTTCAGGTTGCGGGAACATGGGGTGGGCGATCGCCCCGATCGCCCCGCATGCCGCAAATGCCGCGAACGTGCGCGCATGGCCGACACTGCCTAGAAGCCTTGGCGCCCACCAGCAGCCGATAAAGAAACCCAGAAAGTGGGCCGAACCCATCAGCCCGATCTCGGTGTTGGTGAACCCGTACACCAGACCGGACAGGGCATCCAGAGGGCCGATGGCCCCGGAACTCAGTTGCAAAAGGGAAATGGACAGAAACAGCGCCGCGAAACTGATCAGAAGGCGCATCGTCTTGCGTCAGCGGTGGTGGTCCGGATGAAGGCGCATGGCATGGTCAGCCGCCTCCTTGGCCCTGACCCGGTCCCGGGTGGCATGCAGTGCCTGGCTGTATCGAAGCCATGTCCATCGGGACCGGGGGCGAAGCGCGACACGCTCGGCGCACAGTGCGCGGGTCTCATGATGACATTCCGCCCGCGAGGCGGCTTCGATCAGCAGCATGCCGAACAGATCTCTCTGGGCGACGCTTCCTCCGATGAGATCGACCTCGTAGCGGATGCGCGAAAACGTTTCATAGGCGCGATCCGGCCTGCCCTGGCGCAAATCCCGCATGGCCGTTGCAAGGGCCGTGCCGACCCGGAGCATCACCCGCCCCTGGGTATCCCCGGAAGCTGCCCACTGCCTGAAATTGTCCATCCACGCATCACCGGACTTGCGGCCTCCGGCCGCAATCAGGACCATGAGGTAGTGGAGGGAAGCGAACACGAGATCCCGATCTTCGATTCGTCTCCGTGCGGCTTCCAGCAGTACCTCCCACCGGCCTTCGATTTCGACACCGTGCAACTCGAGCCTCCAGAGCAGGGACGCGGCGTTGCAAAGGTCCAGGTAGAAATCCGAATCCAGATCCGACACCAGCAATCGATCATGGATATCCAGTGCGGCATCGTATTCGCCCTTGTCGAGGTGGTACAGGCACTGGTGCCAGTACAGGTGAAAGCGAAAATTGTTGGCCGTCGACCAATGCGGCTCGAGCCCGGCAAGCCAGTCGATGCCTTCCTGATGCCGCTCCTGGGCCTCCATGACGTGCGCAACCGCATGGACGGCCCAGGCGTCCGTCGGATTGATCTCGACGGCCTGGCGCCCATGACGCTCTGCCAGGGCATACTCGCCGCATTCTTCGAGGGCGAACGCGTAGAGCCCCAGGATATAGCCGTAGCGTGGATGCGACGGCTCCCAGAACGGCAGGACACGTGCCACCGAGTCCCTCATTCGCCTCCCGTCTCCGCTGTAGAAGTGATTGAAGTAGGCCAGTCTCAAGGCGATGCAGTCCTGCGGATACCGCAACAGGATGTCCTCCCAGATCCGGACGGTCCGATCCAGATCGCCACTGCACCACGCCCCGAGGGCCTCGACATGCAAAGATTCACGGTGATTGAAAGTGTCGGCCCTGTTGTCGGCGGAAAGTTGATCCGCCAGCCCCTGCGCGCGGCCATGCAATTTTCGCAGGCCCATCATCTTCGCGAAGTATCCCTTCATGCACAGCGCCATCGGCATGTCGGAATCCGCCTCCAGCAAGGCCTTGAGCTGACGTCCCGCCTCGGGCCGGTACCCCATGAAGCTCGAAACCAGTTCGTCGAACCGCGTCACGCTGTTTCGGGTGCTGGCTGAATACTCCAGCCCGTTGTCATCCTGAAACGTGTTCATCGAGCGGGTTCCGGGTCGGCAATTCAGGAGCGGTCGAGATAGCCGTCCCGGGTTTGCGGGACCTTCATTCCGAGTATCGAGCCCGCGATCTGCGTTCTCAGTATCTGGGCCGTGCCCCCGCCGATCGTGAACATCCGCGCATCGCGAACCATGCGCTCGAGCGGGCGATTGCGGGAATAGCCAGCCGAGCCGAATATCTGCAATGCATCGTTGGTGACCCGGATCGCGGTCTCCGACGAGAGCACTTTCGCCCGGGCCGCC